>NZ_JACJFK010000060.1:0-4891 GCF_014164535.1 Pseudoalteromonas sp. SG41-2
CCTGATCCAAACTTAATTTACCCGGGCGATAAAATTACTATTCCGCCAAAAAAAGAAAAGTTTATACCGCTGCGCGCCAATAGCCTAAATACGTTTGTTGTACAAAACGAAAAAGAATATTTTCGTTTGCAAATAATTCATGAAGATGGTGATGATATTACCGGTAAACGCATTGTACTCAACATTGGCAATCAAACAATCGATACCGTATTGCAAAGTGATGGGCTTATCGAAGTAGAGCTTAATAATAACGACGCCCTTACTGGCAACGTCGATTTATATTTAAAAGCAGGCGACACCACACCAACTAAAAGCTTTGCAGTACAAATAGGTAATCTAGACCCAATCGATACACTTTCAGGCGTGCAGGGACGTTGTAATTTACTGGGCTTTGATTGCGGTAAGGTAGATGGAATTAATGGCGCAAAAACTAAAGCAGGTGTTAAGGGGTTTCAATTTGTGCATGGCTTAGAGGTTGACGCAATAGCAGGGGAAAAAACAAAAGCTAAGTTAAAGCAAGTTTATGGATCTTAATCTAAGGAATAGAATGAATACAGCAAATAATGCCTTACCTATGGCGGTTAATAGCATCAATAAAGTGATAGTTGATACTGAAGTGACACCTATTTACCCCGTGAGATATGCCTATGCCAATTTCTTTGAAGAAACATTACATGAAAATGCGCTACCCACAGATTTAAATACGTTATTACATGCAAGAACGATTAAAGATGGGCAGGGTTATATTATTCGTTTACTGCGTGAGGGGTGGGTTTATCTATTTGATGAAGATAATCCTGCAACAGATTTACTGCATATTTTTAAATATGAAAAACGCAAAAGTGATAAAGGCATAGCGACAGAACATTTTGTTAAGTACAAATTTAAAAATGGTGTCGATGCTTCTCAAGGTATCGAAGTGGATACACATAAAAAGTGTAAGCTTTCTGATGATGGTAGCTATGGTTTTGTATTTGCCAGTAGAGAAGTAAAAAAAGTCTCTATTGTTTATACCGAGCATGAATTAGCAAAGGAAGTACTCGATAAGTTGCAAAGTCAGCAAAGCTTCCGTCGGGAATGCATGCAGTTAATTGACCTTCAAAAAGAAGACGGGCAGGACTTTGTTCCAGCAACAGAAACCAATTTGTGGAAGCTTGTTGAAGATTACAGAGAGCGCAAAGAGCGTTTTTTAAAGTTTCAAGCAAGTACAGAGGCTGATCAAAATGAAATTAGTTTAGATGTACTAACTACGGATGACTCCTACGAGCTTGATGCAAGTTACATTTCCTTACTTATCAATCACACATTGAGGTTTTCTAAAAAATCTAAAATTGTTGCGTTATTTGACCCTGTTGGGCGACAAAAAGATATTGCACTTGCCCATGCTCAGCTGTGTATTTTACAGCAAGCCGAATCCGCTCAAAACATTTATCCTTATACAATAGGCGCGTTTGTACAAGCGCTTCGTAGTAGTAAAGACGAAGTCATTAAAGAAGCCTTAGCAGAAAACATCAACTGGCAAGAGCATGGCCGCTATTGGCAAGCAATGGATAAGCGTCAGCGTACATACTTAGCACGCCAGCAAGAGTTCGTCGATTTGTATAGCGCATTTATGGAAGCTGCGCCGCATCAAAATCAAGTGGGGAGTTTAAATACCTACCTACAAAGTTTTTTTGCAGAGCCCAAAAAAGATGCTGCTCAGGAAAGTGAATTTGTTAAGGTGTGCGATATCTACACTGATATTTTTGCCGGAATGTTAGCATCAGCACCCGGGAATAAAGCCTTTGAGCAGTTGTTTATTGAAGGAGCTGAACAAGCCGAAAACAATGGTAATACATCACCAATCGCCATATTTTGGCATTACTTTTTAAGGCCAATTGTTACGCAACCGCAAAAGGGCACTGACTTTACTGCAAACACCTTAAGAGCACTAGATAGACTGATGGTGACGATAGCCCCGGTTATCTCTAAGTTATATTCACCTACAAAGGTGAGTTTGGACTACGCAAAAAAACTATTTGGTGTAAGTGCTGGGGCAGGGATTAACTATATCGCCAACAAAGTAGTCCCCGCTATCTTAAACGCATATGGCATACAAATACTCGATAAAACAGTTTCTCTCACCGAGTCACAGCTAGAGAAACTGCTTAACCAAGTCATCAATGACTCAAACTTAAACCACACCTTACATGTAACTAATCCGCAGACAGCAGAGCGTTATGTAGGTAGTGCTGAGCGCAAAATCAAGCTAGGGCAAGCGGCATTTGACTGGGTTGAAGGCGTAAAAGACGCTAAACTCCCCACGCTGATTACCTTATCAGAAATTCAGGTTGATGCTCGTCATTACAATAATTATGAGTTTGTGCATAGCCCTTACAGCGAAGCGAGTAAAATTGCGCTTTTAGTAGATGGCAGCTTTGCTGGTTTAAGTGCCTTTTTTAATCTTTCAGCAATTAATGACCTAATCCACCAAAATCGATTTGATATAACAAACCCACTCAAAAACCGCTCAACATTTCAATCTGTGATGACATGGACGAGTGTGCTCTCAGCGCTAACGGTTGATATCGCTACCATAGGAAGTGACACACTAAAACTAGGTGTTAAGGTGCAGCCTAAGTTGTTACAACCTCAAGCAATGCAAAAGTTATCATCGCAGGCAACACATTTAAGTAAATCACTAAGTGAGTTTGTTACGGGTAAAGTGGCTGCTCGGCTTATTTTTGTAGCGAATGTAGCGGGCGCTGTTAGTTCTGCAATAAGTGCAATTAATGCTTTCGATGTTGGTAGTGACGAAGAAGCCTATGGGCACTTAATTACCATGGCAGGCTCGGCTGCACTAGCAGCACAGGTGATGTTTTTTGGCTCCAGTGCGCTTTATGCTAGCGCTGCTTCAGCTGCTACAATCGGTGGCGCGCCTGTCAGCATATTATTGCTCATAGGCGGTTTAATCGCTATAGGTGCAGGTATTACCATAACATTTTTGTTCGGTAAAAATGATTTAGAACTATTACTAGCAAATTGCTTTTGGGGGAGTGGGAGTAAATATGCGTTCTGGATAACTGAAGATGAAAGACCATCTATGAATGATAGACTCAAAGAAGCTTCTACTATATATAAAGAACAAAGAGTCTCGAGCGCTTATCAAGTTGAGCTGCAAGAATTTGAGAATATATTTAATCGTCCATCATTAACATTTGAATATAAAGACGGTAAGTCTGACTATCATTTTGCTTTGCCTAATTTTAGACTAGGTATTTCACAACTTCACTTTGAAGTAAGAGTTAATAAAAAAGTCTTGTCAGATGGCATCATCAAACCAAACACTCTCAGTAATAGCATTAGCGACTTTAGCCCATACGTAACCGTACGTGAGGTTGACTTACCATTAACCCAAAGCTTAAAACAACAGTTAAATGCCATAAAACATACCTTTAACTCAGGACTTGCACAATTTACTTTAACTCTTGAACATGAAAAGGATGTTTTTTTATATTGGTATTATGAGCCATCACCAGGAGTTGTTGTACCAAAACGTTATTTGGTTGAAAACGCACTTCTTAATAATGAAATAATAGGCATGCTTGATGATGATTTTATGCCTGAAACACATTAATAAAAGAGATTTTTATGGCTTTGATTAAACACCATTACCCAATACCTTTAGCAAATAAGTTGAAAGCACTACTTAGCTTTCAACTCACTAAAGAGGCACCGCCGCCAACACCGATAGTGTATGTAGATGAACATGCTTGTAAGCTTAGTAATAATTCAATGAAAGCCCGTAATATGGGACTGATCCCATTGTTATTAATGATTTTATTTACTGTATATTTAAATATCGATGACTTCTGTATTGGTTGGGAGAAAAAGGAGAAGTCGACACAACACAAAATTAAATTTTATAAACGTGAATATGGCGAAAATTACTTTTTATCTCCACGAGTTCACCCTATAGATAAGCGAAATTACGAGATGTTAGATGAAAATGGAGACCTATCATTAAGTAATTATATGCATTATCGTTATTATACAACTGCCAAGGTTGGCGGTACTTATCGCCTTAAAAAAGACATTTCACTTTTAGTTTTTTATGCTGTTACTATTCCACTTTTGTTGTTTTTTATTATTCGTTTTAAACGTCAAGCACCGATGGTGTTTGATCGTGATAAACAAATTGTCTACCTCTGGTACAAAGGCAAGGTACGCGCCCAGCACTTTCAAGATTTACGGGTTTATGAAGACTTTCAAATGATGCGTATCCAGACACGTGGTTTTGATAAACACAACAACATGCAATGGGCTAATTTTATGGTACAACCGCGCCACAACCCTTATTACAACGGCAGTGATGCGTACGAGCCGGTATTGGCATTTATATGTCAATTTATGGAGTATGGCCGCGAGCATGTAATGCCGCAGCATGAACAGTGGCAAACCGATGACAAACCCTTTGCATTTTTTGATGATGAAAAACCAAAAGACTTTGAGCAGCAGCTTAATGCGATATTAACGCATTTATCAGAGAATGATACAGATATCCCGCTTGATAAAGACAATTTACCGTTATCTACAGGGATGGATATGAGCATGAGTATGCGTTTAAGTAGGGCCCAGAGTAGAGAAAGTAATAAGGATGTGGACAACAGTGAATAAAGGAATTGTTGAGATAAAGGCGCTAAGGAGTGCCACTACAAAGCTTAACGGAACTTGCTAACCGCAAACAAGCTGACGGCCAAGCTATACCTTATATTTTACCTAGCGAGCTTAAAACACTGGTTGATAGCGCCCGCAGCTTTGGCCCACAAAGTGATGCCTGGCAGGCTTTATATAAAGATTACATCCACCACAGTGTTAAATATTCAGCAACGATTGATGCGATTGCTCATGG
>NZ_JACJFK010000061.1:0-4495 GCF_014164535.1 Pseudoalteromonas sp. SG41-2
TGAAAAGTGCGATATTTTTGCCCATTTGAATTTAATTGCCGACATGGGTGATATGGAAATTATTGATATGGCTTCTATGGTACGTGGCGCTATTAAGCAGTACGAATAACGCTGTATGCAAATGTAATTAGTAGAGGGCTTTAAACGAGCTCTATTTGGCGTACATAACTTAATGAATCATCAAGATGGCCGTATCCCTGGGCACGCATGATGATTCATTCGACACGTTTTTTAATATTAACTTACCAATTAGCTACAGAAAGTTTATTTTAGAATTCATTGGTGCCATATCTTTGGACTAACTCAGATTGACAAACTTTATGTTTGTTCATTCAATTTTAAACTCATTTATAACGCTAAGGACAGCATATGCAACCAGATATAAAAAATATCCCCCAACAACTTGGTCAGTACCTTTATCAGCAAATAAAAGAGCCATGGCTTGAGGCACAACTCATTTTAAATTGCGAAGATGAAAGCGAGCTTGAATGCAAAGCCCATTATCAAACAGCAGTGGATGCAAACGAACAACCAATCGCTGTTTCTGACGAAATAATCGAGTTATTCAGTACTTTGTTTGAGAATGCCACCACTACTGGCAGACAATACGGCGCAAAATCTAAAGAGGTAAGAGAATGGATGCTTGACCCTAATAATTATACATTGGATCATTACAGCTTAAACCGCTCTGCGGGAGCTCAATTAAAAGAAACCTACTTCCCCCCCAATATGATAAGTTAAAAAAATGAAAGAATTAGATGAAAAGTTAAGCAATGAGATTAATGAAAAATTTGATCAATCTTTTGAATTTAATAAGAGAGGCCAAATAGAGGAATCATTTTTTGCAATGCAAGAAGCAATCAAATTAGTACCTTCACCGAAGAGTCAATGGTCAGAATCATTAATAATTATTACTTCTGCCTGCGAACATTTTATTGCAATTGAGAAATTAGCTGACGCGAGAGCATTAATTGATGAGTACTTAAATTCTGATTTTTGTATATCATATGATGATAATCCCAGCTTCATTAAAGGTATTATATTATTTGAAATGGGTGATTTTGAACAAGCATATGAATGGTTTGATAAAGCTAACTCTATCTCTAAAGGCAGGTGCTTTGTAGAGCAGCCGAAAAAATACAAAACTTTTTTTAATGAGTATAACCAATGAACGTACATGACCAAATAGATGAGTATTGCGAGCAAGGCAATGATCTTTTTGATGAAGAAGACTTTCAAGGCGCAATTACACTCTGGCAAAAAGCCTTTGATTTACTTACCGACCCAGATGAGGATTGGGAGCAAGCGGTTTGGCTTAAAGTATCTATCGGTGATAGTTATTATATGCTTGATGAATATGAACAATCCCTTGATGCAATGTTAGATGCATTAAACTACCCTGAAGCACTCGATAACCCATTTATTCACTTTAGAGCTGGCCAATGTCATTATCAGTTAGACGACAAAGAAAGAAGTAAAAATGCTTTACTTAAGGCCTATATGTTAGCCGGAAAAGAAATATTTGAAGATCATGAAGAAGATGGACTTTTTTACTATGACTTTTTGAAGTCCGAAGTCCAGCTATAAACGAACATAACGCTAAGGACAGCACATGCAACCTGACATTAAAAACATCCCACAACAACTCGGTCAGTACCTTTATCAGCAAATAAAAGAGCCGTGGCTTGAAGCACAACTTATTTTAAATTACGAAGATGAAAGCGTACTTGAATGCAAAGCGCATTATCAAACTGCTTCCGATGCAAGCGAACAGCCGATTACCGTGACAGACGAGATAGTCGGTTTATTCAACACCCTATTTGTGAATGCCACTAAACACCAACCAGAAAACTGGACGCGCGCCATTTTCACGATTAATCGCCAAGGCCAATTTAATCTCAATTTTGAGCGTGAGAATACCGTTCATGACATCATCGTTACTTCGTAAATGCACTAGAAAGCCAATTTAAAATTTAAGGATGAATGAAATGAAAAAGCTCAATGTGGGTTCTACATTACTAAACAAAATATTTAAGTCAAAAAAATCTACCCTTGTATCTAAAATCCTCGAGTTGGGTAAAACGATAGAAGACCCTGAACGTATGTTTAGCTTCTCTGGAATGCGAGAGGATTTAAGTGAATTATTAGCTAGTTCGCAAACAAATGAAGAAAAGCTATACGCAAATTACTACTTATCAATGATTTACTCTAAGAGTTATGATTATGAATCTGAAATTATTAGTCACTCAACGATAGCTTTGGAATTAAATGCAACTTTAAAAAAGTTAAATCAAGAGCAAGTATTTTCTTTAAATCACCGTTTATACGAAGCATATAGTGAATTCAATGAACATCAAAATGCACTTGAATACTTACAAGCAGCAATCGCTAATGCTAACCACCGTACTCAAAACGAAGTGTCTAATTTAATTGCGTTAAAAGCGGCTTGCTTCCATGAGGTTGGGCGATATAAAGAAGCGTTGCAGCTTAATAAAGAAATTTTGAGTAATCCTGATTTAGAAGAAATAAAACATCTCATTTTAAATAATTTAGCAAACAATAGTTACGAACTTGGTTTGATGGAAGATGCTGAGCATTACCTAAAAGAAATGTCAAAAACAGACTGTGGTTACCCTGAAGATACTTTTATAAATAAGTTTAACAGCATATTCCAACTAGCCGTGCTTAAATTTGAATTAGGCGAAATTGAAAAATCAACCAATCTATTTCAGCAACGACTGAAGCTTGCCATTGATTATGGTGACTGTGACTATATTGAAGAAGCCGAAATAGACATTCAGCAATTATATGAAAAACAGCTATCTCAGCAAAATTAAACTTGATTTGAAAAGGCTTAAGTAGCGCTAGCTTAGCATGCAAAAATGTTATGGGTTAAAGCCCTTTTATTAGATCTCTTTGACCTTTTTAAGTTTCTATGTAGGGGCAGACCAAAGTTACTATGAGTGATATAAAAAAGTTAATTAATTACCTGATAGAGAAAAACTCAGAAGAGCAAACTCATTTTGGCGAAGGCTTTTTTCTTACACCAATAAGTTTGGATGAGTTAAAAGCTTTTAATACGCATTTCACCTAAGCTTTCAACTTCCAACCTCCAAATGAACTTTTAGATCTATTAAAGATATCAAATGGCTTTTCTGTAAATGGATTAAATCTCTATAGTGCTAAAGAACAAAATGAACCATATTACTTAGCAGGAATTATTGAAGCCAATCAAGAATTTCATATAGAAGAATCTTTACGTAACTTCGTCGCTTTTTGTGATGAAAGCAGTTCCAGAGTGGTTTATAACTTTGAGGTAAATCAATTTCAGATAGTAGACTCTTTCACGTGGGAAGAACTAGAAAGCTTCCCAACTTTAAGTATGGCAATAAGATCTTTACTTAAAACAGCAAATATTTTTGAATAACCCCAAAATTTCGCTAAGGAAAGCATATGCGACCAGACATTAAAAACATCCCCCAACAACTCGGTCAGTACCTTTATCAGCAAATAAATGAGCCGTGGCTTGAAGCACAACTCATTTTAAATTGCGAAGATGAAAACGTACTTGAATGCAAAGCCCATTATCAAACTGCTGCTGATACAAGCGAACAGCCGATTACCGTGACGGACGAGATAGTCGATTTATTCAACACCCTATTTGAAAAGGCCACCCAACACCAACCAGAAAACTGGACACGCGCTATTTTACCATTAATCGCCAAGGTCAATTCAATCTCAATTTTGAGCGTGAAAATACCGTTCATGAAGTAATCACAGCGCAGTAAATGTACTCATTGATAACTTGAATTCAAGTAAAAATAAACCCGCTCTTTAACAACATGGATGTTGTAAGGCTGAGCGCTAGAATCGTTTAAGATTAGTGTTTAGCCATACATTTTTGCGTGCCTGCACAACACATCCACAGACACCATTTAGCTGTTAGTTATGTACTCTCATTCCGCTCGCTTCAACATGGTAACGACCATTGCAACGGCTCTTTAGGTCCGCAGTGGGCTAAAGCACCTATAGGGAGTAAAAAAGGGGATAAAACACGCGTGCAGTTAATGGATGAGCAAGTTGAAAACGCATTTAAAAAACATGGCCCAGATGCTAAGTTGAACATTCAACTTGAGCGCTGCCCGTTAAATAAAAGGTAGACCATAATGATAGAATCCAATGACGAATATTTAGACCTTTTTTTAAGCGAGTTTGGTCAACCAACAACAACTGTACCCGCGACTATCGCTGATATAGAAGCGTATCGAGGGAAACTGCCTGACCAACTACTTGAATACTGGCAAATACTCGGGTTCAGCGGCTTTGCCGATGGTTTATTTTGGCTGACAAATCCTGCTGATTATCAAGATATTCTTGACCGATTTTTAGAAGACACCCCGTTTGAGCAAGATGATATTTATTATGTTATAGCGCGTAATGCCTGGGGCAATTTAAAACTCTACGGTGAGAAAACCGGACATTCTGTGGAAATCAG
>NZ_JACJFK010000062.1:0-4264 GCF_014164535.1 Pseudoalteromonas sp. SG41-2
GATCGGCAAAATCATTAAGAACACAAAAGTGATCATTATCGCGTAATTTTCGTGATCAAAGCTTAATGAGAATAAGCGATCAAAGTTAATGCCATTGGGTGATCAAAGCTGGTGAGAATATGCAAGCACATAACGAGCCTATAGAATTACTCGTTTTTAATTTATTTTTATTGATGCATTAACTATAGCCGAGTTCCTATTTTGATTCAATCGACAACTGACTTTCGCGTAAAAGAAGACTTCGTGTTGTTTTAATTGGCGTTTTTGCAGGTGTTTGAGTGGCTTTTTTGAGAAGTTATGGGCTATCTTTATTAATATAATGTGTTTAATGCATGCTAACATTAGTCTTCAAGCTCATCCTCATTTCCTTCTCTTTCTCTGCTCTTTGTGCAAAAGGTCTTTAGGTTCAGAGATGCTGCGCTTTAGAGGGCTATAAGCAAATGCTTTACTAATAACGTAAGGATTATTGCGCAGCGACCCTTGTAAGTATTTGTCGCAAGCGACTTGCATAACTGGTGCATCGACAGACGAAGTAAACGAATTTATTTATTGATTTAAAGTAAGCGTATAGCTAACGTTTGTTTTGGTTTCTGTGTAAATACAAAAATAGCTCTATACAGTGAACTAGGAACTATAAGCAACATACCAAGTAACGCTGGAAACACCCCAAAAATAAAACCAAAAGCGAACCCTGAATTTTCTACTTGGGAAAACAAAGCTACGAACCCAAACTAGGCGATAGATATTAAAAAGAAAACGGCTCCGAGTGAAATCGAAAAAAGTGCCATTCTTAAAAACTCCTTTTCAGATAACGCCTAACTCACCAGACCGAACGAAGTGGAACAAATTTGCATACAACATACAATAAACGAAGCGAATGCAAATTTGAGGAACGTAGTTCGGGTCTGGTGCGGTGATTTGTTATGTGTTTGTTACTAAATAAAAATATAAGGGTATTGTTAACCAAATACCACCGAAAATACCATTTTTGCTTAGCCTACCAAACACACCACCCTGAGCGCCTACAAATAAAGCAAAAACTATAACTAATGCTGCTAAAAACAATACCCAAAATTGATTTATAAATAGAATCGGCCATAACACGCACAAAGTTCCTAGCGTTGCTTGCAACACCCACTTTAAGGAAGAAATCTTATCTTCTCGATATCTGGTACTAAGCCATAGGATAAGAATATATAGACCGATACATGTAGAGGTTAAAAACAGTAGTTTCATTTGAGATTACACATAACACCAATTTAAGCGGCGTTTTGGCGCTCTTCCAAAATCTCCGCCTTCAAATTTTTTGTTATTTTTCATCTATCTAACGTCCGATTCCTGAATAGATTAGCCATACAGAAAAAATTAGTAATATATTGCAAATCACTGTTTTTAACCAACCAATTAAAATACGTTCATTCTTATGACTTAAAAATAAATAATAAGGTACAAAATGAAATACAACCAATACCAAAATTACAAAAAGTATCTGTCCCGGTATAGCCCCTAACACATTAAAGTATTTCTCCATTAATCGGGGTAGTAATGCAAAAAGTATAATCACAGAAAAACTTTTCCAACCAACTTTATTGATTACCTCATGAGACTTTTGTGCATAAAGGACATATAAATTCGGCGTTGGCAAAATATTCTCCTAACATTTTAGTATTTATGCGACACGCAGTTTGTGTTGCATAATCGCTTGTTGGACTGAGGCGCTACCTGCTCGGTGTGTCAGAGTTGGTGTTACTTATGCTATGGGAATTTGCTTTTTATGGCCTAAGCGATATCAAGCCAACTTTACTGGCGTGTCTATCGTATCTAAGCTATCCCTGCGTTACTCAGCGTTTATTATGCACCTATTAAACCTAATGTTTCACCGTTAAGCAATGATCTTTTTCTCACGCACAATCGCGAGTAGCCTGAGCAGTTAAGCAGGTTAACTCATTGATTTAATACAGCAAGCAAAGCTGCTAACTCGTTCGAACTATTTCATTCGTCGAAATATCTGAGGTTATCACACCAATAAACCGTAAGATACCAACCTTACATGACTGACAAGGCCAATACGGTATCAATGGTTCTTGCTCTGTTTTGGGCTTCACCGCTTTGCATGCGGTGGATACATGAGCCCTTATCAGGGCTAACTTTCGCTTACGACACGCATTAGCTAAAAAACCATAGTGGCGAATGCGCATAAACCCTTTCGGCAATACATGTTGTAAGTAGCGCCGTAAAAATTCATCACAACTCAGTGTCATTACTTTATCGCGGTTGTTATCTGCATAATCGCGATATTTAAAGCTCACTGACTGCTCATTCACTGATACTAATCGTGATTCTGACATCACGCCTTTTCGGGTATAACGCGCAAGGTAACTCACTAGCTTTTCACTGTACGTTAAACAGGCTTTGCTATACACGCACCATTTGGTTGGCGTGTTTATCTTCGCGAATGAACTATCGCATTCATTGAGCGCCGCCAGCATTTTTCCTCTAAAGACTGTTGATAACGCTTTTACGGGGTATAAATAGCCTTTTTCTATTTCATGCCAGTGCGTTTTTTCAAGTGCACCTGCGGGTATCAAACAATGCAAGTGGATATGCTGACAAGCGTACTGCCCCCATGTATGCAGTACGCTTGTCATGCCTAACTGGCCATGCATCTTTCGTTTCGCAAATTTACACAGCGTTTGCCATACGGCTTTAAACAAACACTGGTACAACACACTTGGGTTATAGTGAGCAATGATATTCAACTCATGAGGGAGCGTAAAAACAAGGTGGAAATACCGACACGGTAATAAATCCTCTTGCTGTTTTTGCACCCATTTAGCCGTAGCCATGCCTTGGCAACGTGGACAGTGGCGGTCTCGGCAACTACACCCAATCTGCTGCGACTCACCACAGGCATCACATTGCCATGCTTGATAACCGAGCTGACCCGTTCTGCATGATTGAAGGTGCTGACAGACACGTAGCTGCTGATAGCTCATCGTATGATGTTGCCGATAATTCTCAAGATTTGAGTTTAAAATATCAGCGAGGTGCAAAGCGCTCATTGTTTACTCCAACTCGCAAGCAAATCAATGCCGCCATGCCCTAACTCAGGTAACCAGTGTAAGTAACTTTGTGTCGTTTTAATATCACTATGACCAAGCTGATGTTGCAATTGATGAAGTGGCATTCCTGATTCAAGTTGATATGTTGCATAAGCATGGCGTAGTGCATGTGGATTACTGTGTTTTAAACCACACGCTTGTGCGTGTTTTCTCAATGGCTTCCTGAAGGTCGATGCTGACATAGGTTTATCCATTAACAATCGCGAGTAAAACATCCAACCCGTTGGGTGATACATTTCCCAGTAACTGCGTAATTGGTTTAGTACGCTATCTGAAACTACAACATACCGTGACTTATCCCCTTTACCTTGTTCAATTAAAATGGTTTTACGCTGGCCATCGATGTCTTGCACTTTGATACGTAACAATTCGCCAATACGTAAACCGCACCCATAGCAAACCACTATTAACGTTTTTAGTCGCATATCATCCGTACAGCTTTCTATCAGCCGCCGCATATCATCACGTGATAAATAGTTAGGTCCGCGCGACTTCGCTTTTGGCAGTGCAATATCTAAGTTCAATGGCCGATGTAAAATATTCTTAAACAAGAACCAAATACTGTTTATTTGTATTTTCTGACTTGCTCTAGAAAGTTTACGAATAGCGGGATCGTTAAAAAAGGCGTTAAGCTCGTCATCCGTAATCGAGTCAAGCGGTTTATTAAAATAGTGACTGAGTTTAAGTAAATGTTCACAGTAGCTTTTACATGTACTTTGCGAATAACCTCGATAGGCTATTTCAGTTTTGACTTGTTCAATGAGTGTATTCATGACTTACCTCCAAGTTATGGGATAACCCCAAGGTAAGTGTGGCTCAAATGGTCAGAATAGGATCTCCGCGTAGCGGCTTAGTTCAACAATTTTATAGTGCGCGAAGGGCGGATCTTTCTACTACGACCACGCTCATTTTTTACTTTATATAGTTTTAACAAATTAGCTAAGGTATTACTATCACTAAGTTTTCTATTATCTTTAAGCAAAACTAAATAAAACAATATACACGCGCCGCACATATCCCAGGGCAAGAGCATGAAAAAAGCCTATGATTTCAATACCTTTTCAAGGTAACCTGTACTGCGCATAGCTTTTTTCTGTTTTGCGGGCATGCCTTTATTAAAGCTTGTTTCTGCTTTTAGCTGA
>NZ_JACJFK010000063.1:0-3923 GCF_014164535.1 Pseudoalteromonas sp. SG41-2
AAAACAGTTAAATAAATTGACTGATGATGATCAGTTAAGCTAATTTAAAAACGGCTCTACAAAATGATAAATCAAGTGATCAAAGCTGATGAGAATCGGTGATCAAAGTCATGAGAATACGCACAATTAAAGCAACAGCAAATCCTCCTTTATATTTTATGTGAAAGTCAGTTGTCGATTGAATCAAAATAGGAACTAGGCTATGGTTGAAGCATTAATCAAAATAAAATAAAAGCGAGTAATTCTACAGGCTCGTTATGTTGGAGATCTTCGGGAGCCATAATATGAACTTGCCAAGTAAGAATGATTTTCCTGAAGGCTCCAGATTCTATATCAAAGAATTTGATGTACCACTAGTCCAGATACCAGACGGTAGTCTTTCTAAGTGGTTTAATTGGTTTGGCGGCAAGCCGAAAGAATACGCCCCAGAAGGTTTAAAGCCTGGCAACAATTGGGAAGCAGAGTCATTTAGTGAGTGGCAGAAAATTGTGAAAGAATCACTTTAAACTATGAATTATATCCCGCCTAAAGCTATTGAGTGTTGGAGAGTCGATAATCCAGGGGGGGAATTATATGAAACCTCAATCATGGATAATTATACGGTGATATCGGCATATGGAAGGTATGCTCATTGCTCGGGATGTAAGATAGTTTCATGGCAAGAGTTTCTAAGTGGTGAATTGAATGAGCTCGTTACCAAAACAATGGGGAGTGAAGTATTAAATGAAATTCATCATAAATTACGCTCAATCACATAACAAAAAGCTGCAACATGACTCCGTAAGTTGGCGTTATGTGTCATGGTAGATATGGAAACACTTCAAGAAAAAAATAATAAATACGCTAAATACCACAGAAATGATTCTTGGGGTGTCTTTGTAGCATTTACAATCATGTCACCTTTATTATTCAGTTATGGATATGAATTTTTCTATTGGTTTCAGGGTGAAATAATTGAAGTTCCTCATCCCGCTTTTGTGTTAGTTGGAGCATTGTTTTATGGTGGTATAATGGTCGCAATGGGCGATATCATTATATTTTCCAAACTACTCAAAGTATTCTCGCTTATTGCGGTTATGTGCTGGTTTAGCTATTTTTGGGTTGTGCTTAATCTATCTTGGCTTGCTTTTGCACCCTTAGTTCCTGTTTTTATACTTTTACAAATTCAAATGCCAAAAATTAAAGCTAACTCAAACAAATATGGCGATGACACATAACAAAGCAATAATGAAAGGGACGCAAAAAGCTTAGCCCGCGTCACTTCGTTCCTAATTTTAGCCAAGCTTTTCTGCGCCACATATTGCGGCTAGGAGCGACAAGCCGAAAGTATTGAGTTAGGAACTATTTATTGAAAGCTGTGAAGTTCGCTCAATTTTGATGTGCATGCTGTTTAGAGTATCTTGTAGGAGGTAAATTGATAATACCCAATAAGTTAAAAATGAATGATGAAGTTAGGATAATTGCGCCTTCAAGAAGTTTATCAATTATTGACCAAGAGACGCGAGAAATAGCAAACACAAGGTTTGAAGAGCTTGGCCTCAAATTGTCATTTTCAAAAAACTGTGAGTCGATAGATGATTTTTCGTCTTCATCTATAAAAGAAAGAATTGAAGATTTACATGAAGCATTCCTAGATAAAAAGGTAAAAGCTATCTTTACTGTTATCGGGGGCGATAATGTAAATCAATTACTAAAGTATATTGACTATAATATTGTTAAAAAAAATCCAAAAATTATATGTGGGTATTCTGATACTACAGCTTTATCAAATGCCTTATTTCATAAAACCGGACTAATAACTTACTCAGGGCCTGCATATTCAACTTTGGGGATGCTTAAAGGTATTGATTTTTCAATAAATTATATTAAAAAGTGTTTATTCTCAAGTGATCCTTATGAAGTTATAAACCCCGAACAATGGAGTGATGATTCATGGTTTTTAGATCAGGAAAAAAGAAGCTTTTATAAAGACAATGGCATAAAAGTTTTAAATCATGGTAAAGCTGAAGGAAAAATACTTGGAGGCAACCTTTGTACTTTAAATCTGCTTCAAGGAACTGAATTTATGCCTGACTTAACAAATTCTGTACTATTTCTTGAAGATGACGAGTTAACATCCCCTTCAAATTTTGACAGAGATCTGCAATCATTAATTCACCAAAAACATTTCGACAGAGTTAAAGGAATAGTCATTGGGAAATTTCAATTAAAGTCAGAAGTATCTGAAGACTTACTTAAAAAGATTATACAATCTAAACAAGAGTTAGAGTCAATTCCCGTGCTTTATAACTTAAACTTTGGACATACAACACCCCATATATGCTTTCCTATTGGTGGACTTGTGAAGATAGATACGAAAAGTCGTAAACAAATAACAATAGAAAAACATTAGGTAAAGAATACTCGAGTAATTAGCTAAATTTCATAATAATTAATGGTTGCGGATTTAATATTAAGAGTAATGGGATTGCATCGCCCTTGCTTGACTGACTGCTCATTGCAATTTTGAGTAGTTCGGCTTTGATCGAGAAGTAAACATTCGAGGGTTTTCGCATCGATTGTAGGTTTGTTGAGATAACGGACGCTTCAAAACGCTAATAATTAATCATCAATTATACCAAAGGGTTAAATTTCATTCGCTCAACTCCGCAGCTCAAGTTATGTAAAAACGATTGATTAATAGACGAAAAATAGGCGGCTTCACTCCATTATGAATATAAAAGAGAGGTTAAAATGGAAAATATGAGGCATTATATATTTTGATTTTATGAAAAATGACGTTTTATTTTACCTACACTCAACACATTACTAATGGCTTAACTACTATGAACTCAGCGTCAAAGAATACAATGCGAACATTTATACACTCGGTCTCAGTTATGTGCGCTGCGCTGTTACTGACAAGTTGTGTGAGTTGGATTGCACCAACTGTTAAATCTGAGTTGATAGCGCTTCAAGCGGGCGAATATCAGCTAGACAGTCAACATGCTGCATTAATATTTAAAATCCAACATTTAGGGTTATCAACCTATGTAGGGCGTTTTAATAAATTTGATGCACAACTCAACTTTGACCCTAATAATATGGCTGCCGCGTCATTAAACGCAGTGGTGGATATTAGCTCTATTGATATTAACAATGCTGACTTAGCAGAAACCTTACAAAATGATACTTGGTTTAACAGTGAGCGCTTTGCGCAAGCATCATTTACTAGCCACACTGTTACAGTTATATCTGATAACAGTTTTAATTTCTCAGGTGATTTAACTCTTAGAGGCGTTACCAAACCTGTGACGTTTAAAGCCACATTTCACGGTGGAGCAGACAACTGGATGACAGGAAAATACACCATTGGTTTTAGTGCGGTCGGTCAAATCAAACGTTCTGACTTTGGCATGGACAGTTATATACCGATTGTTGGGGATCAAATTGACTTAGAAGTTTATGCGGAATTTATTAATGTTGGTAAGCAATAAGAAGTAAGTGATAGCTACTAAATCGTCAATCAGTGACATTTTCAGATAGAATATAATCCCTGAATGACCGCTAGGGCACTTTTGTGAAGTTTGTCTAAAAAGCGAAATACGGGCTAAATATTTTTAGCATGTGTTTCCATTTTGGTCGACTTTACTTGTGCCACATACCTGTCTTTTTCTGAGCAACAATAGGCCTTGATTGGATTGTTTTACCATGTGCGATGTCATTTACTCACCTCCCCCCTCTTGGTTTACTATCCCCCTGTGTCAGGATAGTTGTCGCCTCTAACTTTTAATAGAGGCAGATAAAAATGAGACGTCAATTTACACAAGAATTTAAAGTTCAAGCGGTTGAAAAAGCATTATCTCAATGTGATGATGTTCGTCTAGAAGATATTGCAGATGATTTAGGTGTCGGTTATTCAACGTTACAACGCTGGATAGCAC
>NZ_JACJFK010000064.1:0-3763 GCF_014164535.1 Pseudoalteromonas sp. SG41-2
AATAGAATTTACTTTGGTGAAGTTGCAATAGACAAAAAAGGTTACAAATTAGCTAAATCTCTCCCTTATTTTACTTTATCGACAGGTGAGGTATTTAAGAAAATAAAACCATATTTAATAGTCGGCATGGGTGAGTCAGGTGAAATCAAAGTTTGGTTATCTAATACCCGTTCAGCGGGATTTACAGGTCGCGTATTACACGAACTAGCCTCAGGGCAAGCACAGTGGCGTGAGAATAAGTAACTAAGCCATTCCTCAAGGACAGCTTGAACTTAAATGGAATATATTTTGAGTAACCTCATAAAATGTCTCACCACATTGACCTTTACATTATTTGTAGTGGGTTGCTCGTCAACAGGTAAAATTGATTACATGGTCGCAGGTGTCGGCACCGAAAATGGCAATGCAATTTGGGGGCGTTCTGTGGTATTTGATGATGAATGGGGTATTCCTTCCGGTGCAATAGAATGTTGTTACGCACAAGCTGGTGGTACTGTAAGTGTTTACAATCAAAAATTCCCAGAAAAAGTCGCGGTTGAATGGTTAGATAAGTCAGAAAATAGAATTTACTTTGGTGAAGTGGCAATAGATAAAAATGGTTATAAGTTAGCTAAATCTCTCCCTTATTTTACGTTATCAACAGGTGAAGTATTTAAGGAAATAAAACCATACTTAATAGTCGGTATGGGTGAGTCAGGTGAAATCAAAGTTTGGTTATCTAATACCCGTTCAGCGGGATTTACAGGCCGTGTATTACACGAACTAGCCTCAGGACAAGCCCAGTGGCGTGAGAATAACTAGTAAAGCGATTTCCATCTGTAGCTTTGGCCCGTGGTTCTGAATATGGGCCGGAATTTACCACTAAAAACAACATATTGAAGGTTCATGTAGTAACAATGGCAAGGGCCAACCAGCGGGCAAGTAACCTTGCAACTAGCAAAAAAACGCCCAGACGAAGTATCCTTTTGGCAGCACTATTTTGAGGTTAAACCAGGGGCTTATAATGTCACTGCAACTGCCAATGGCGCGGTAGATAGCACCACATTCACCGTTGAGCAGCCTACGTTAGGTTACGAAATTGAGCTACTAGATGAGACAGGCGAGCCCCAAGCCAACATGGGCTATAAAATTCGCTTACGTAACGGCCATATTATCACCGGACAGCTCGATCAAAACGGCTACGCCAACGTATCAGGCCCTGATTTTGAAAACGCCAAAGTCAGCTTTTTTGAACTCGCCGATCACGATTGGTCAGTAGGCAACATCACCTAAACGTAGACTTGCTCTGGCGATATTTATATTTAGGGATAAGGATATTTCAATGACACAACAACACACCGTCGCACAAGGCGAAACACTGCTACGCATAGCACGCGAATATGGTTATAAAACCTCAACCGCCTTGTATAACCACCCCAGTAATGCTGAATTTAGAGCGCTGCGCCCTGATCCAAACTTAATTTACCCCGGTGACGTTATTACCATACCACCTAAAAAAGAAAAGTTTATGCCGCTGCGCGCCAATAGCCTAAATACGTTTGTTGTACAAAACGAAAAAGAATATTTTCGCTTACAAATAATTCATGAAGATGGTGATGACATCACTGGCAAACGTATTGTACTCAACATAGGCAACCAAACCATTGACACTGTTTTACCGAGTGACGGCTTAGTTGAAGTTGAGCTAAATGAAAACGACACGCTCACCGCTCAGGTTGATTTATATCTCAAGGAAGATCAAAGCTCACCCAGTGAAAGTTTTACCGCACAAGTTGGTCATTTAGACCCCATTGACACACTTTCAGGCGTACAGGGGCGTTGTAATTTACTGGGCTTTGACTGCGGTACAGTTGATGGAATTAACGGCTCAAAAACCAAAGCGGGAGTGAGGGATTTTCAATACGAGCACGACCTTGAAGTAGATGGGATTGCAGGGGCAAAAACCAAAGCAAAATTACAGCAAGTATTTGGGAGCTAATATGAGTATTTCACAGTGCATGCCAATGCAAGTTAATAATAGAAATAAAAAGTATATTACAGATCCAAAAATCACCTTTGCATACCAGTTAAATTTAACTAAATCATCGGCTAAACCAATAAACCCACTCAATGAGAAAGTTATTCTTGAGCATGTTGAAAGCTGTTGGCGCCAAGAGTGCCCTGTTGGAGAACGACGTATTGTAGATACAGATTGGGTTCGGCTCACGTTTAAAAAAATTCCCACTGAAGGTACTTTTAATTTAATACAAGATCCAGATGACGGGGCTGAGCCTTTTTATATTTTCGAACGAGTGCCTTATACGCAGTTGAGTGGTCAAACACCGCAAGCAGAACTAATGCCAAGCATTAATATAGATGATGAATGAATTTGTTATAAATAACATAGATTTATAAGATAAATCTATTAATAAATTTACACCATATATACTAGGATTACCCATGTCATTAATCTCAGAAAACATAGCCCGATTTAAACCGCTTTTACACAGCATAACGAATATAAAGGCGTTTAGTAAAAGCGTGCGTAGCAGCGCCATGATATTACTAAGTATTACTACGCTGTTTTTAACTGCGTGTGGCGGTGAATCTAACTTTAGTAAAGATAAAATAGCGTATCGCCATACATACCATCCGGAGTGGCCAAAAGAGGTGCGTAATGAGGTGTATGGCGATAAAGAAACATTTTCAACCCCGCGTATTTTATTTAGTGCTGAGATAGAGTGGATAGGGCAAACTACATTATTTTCTGCACGTATGGATGGCTCTGATAGGCGCCGGATCATTCCAGAAAGTGCATTTTCGGGTAAGAGAATGCTCGACGGCCGTAAACCTGAGCGCTCTCCTGATAATCGATACATCGCAATGTTGATGTATGGCCCTGAGGTTGGCCAAACACTTGAGCTTTGGGATACTAAAACCCAGCAGTTTATTTTTATGAGCGAAGGCTATGGCGCTATCCATTTTAATTGGACTAACGACAGTGAAAACGTGCTTTTTTACATCAATGGTAAGCATTATAATTACCATGTACCCACTAAAAAGCTCAGAGAACGGCCAATTATTAACTCCAATGGCTTATATTTATTACCAGATGGTAAAACTTTTTTAGCATATAAAAAAAATGAGTATTGGTTGCATGATTTTAATGGCGACGTGTTGGAGAAGGTCGATTTAGGTATTAATAACCATTCTACTATGCAGGGTTTAGAAGTATCCCCTTTCGGCGATTATATTTATTTTAAATCAGGGAGTACACATTACTTTATTAATTTATCAGACCCCAGTAAACGTATTACATCACGAAGTATAAGCTCGTATATTTTCTCGGATAAAAAAAATAAAGCAATAACATTTTGGTTAATAGAATCAAGGGAACTTATGGGTAATGGTCAATATTATCAAGATGAATTATTGGTTGAGTTTGATTTAAATACTCAGCAAACACGAGAAATGCGACTTAAAGAAAGTAATATATGGGGTATGGGGGCAATATATAATTTCTATGGCGTGTTTAATATCAAGGATGAATAATGACAGAGCAATTGAATACAGGGCTATGTAGTTTCCCTAAAGCGTATTTACTCACGGGCTACGTTAATCGGGGGAAGCCAATCAGTAAGCTCACTCTGTTGTTTAATCGTGTGGTGGTGGCTGATAGTAATGAAGCGATACCAATACTATTAAGCAGTGATGAAGGCGCGGTGCTTGAGGCTGTTGATGACAAGCAGTTAACAACACGGACACCGTTTCATGCCCAAAAAAC
>NZ_JACJFK010000065.1:0-3581 GCF_014164535.1 Pseudoalteromonas sp. SG41-2
ACTAGCGTTGTACCAATTCCATACGCAAATAAAGCGCAATCAAGTGACGTTACAGATGTTGCCAGCTCAGTAAAAGTCAATGGCAATGGCGCCGCTAATATAAATAGCACTTTTTCACAAAGCTCTGGCGACTCCCCAGGTGATAAAAGGGGCATTGCCAGCGGCACGAATGATGGCGAAGCAGAGTTTATTATGGGCTCGTTTAATGTATTAATTGAAGGCAAACCCGCGGTACGCCAAGGTGACCCAATGATTTCAAACTCAAAAAACACCCCGCCTGCACCACTTATGCAATCAGGCGGCCCCGCACCAAGAGGGTTGAGCGTGCAAGTGAGGGATTTAGATACACAAAGTGAAGACCCAGCAGAGGCTGTTTATAACATCGAAGCTAAAAGCGATGAGACATTTCTTGGACAAGGGGTTTTTAAGTTGTCACAAGGTGGTTACAAAAAAAATAAAGTGCTAGGTGAGGAATAATAATGACAACTACTACACGTAATTATGTAGAGCTTATACCAAGTACTGACCAAGCGTGCTCTCTAGATTTAATTGTGCCTACGCAATGTGGGCATGGATTAAGTATTCCATTTGGTGAAGCTGAAACTCAAACTCAAAGCAACCCTAAGCAAGCTGATCAGATCCCGCAGCAATTGACAATAACCCCTTTGGTCTTTTGTGAGCCTTCACTAGATAAAAATAAAGCAACAGCGCCAACCTATATTGAGCAACCTGATAATTTTGCTGAGAATACTGCATGTGGATATTTATATATATTTGTTGATGGTTTTTTGTGGCGCGAGTATGCAGCACAGGGCTTAAGCGGATACAGTGAGATTGATTTAGCAAAAGAACACAGTTTAGACACGCGTAAATTTTCAGGCGCTAATGTTAGTAATATTATTATTCCAAGCGCAGCTAAAAGCTTATATAACGGTGACAATCTAAGTAAAACAAAAGTAGAGGTCGCATTTTCGAGAGTGCAATGGTCTTGGGACTACATTTGTACTTTAGGTGGTATGTTTGAAAGTGATAAACGTTTAACCCTTAAACCACTTATGCAAAAGTGTGAAGATACGACTAAAGCGGCTACTTACAGGTCGCAAAGACTCACATTGCTTGATTTTACGCAAGGCATGCCGGCTATTTTAGCAGCTGACGGAACCTTATACCTACATGATAAGCTAGGTATTGCACATCGTTTATTTATGCAAATGGAAATGGCTAAAGTTGTGATGCAAGTTGAATATGAAAAATTAAAATCTAAGCCATTTTACGATTCAGCACTACTTGCATATCAGCTGTATTTAAATGAAAAACTTCATAAAAAAATATCTAAATTTGCAGGGCCAGCGGTTGGAAATCAAGATATCCACGAAGACAGAAGTTTAGAGGCTAGCTCTTTGCGCGATGTAGCAAAGCACCTTGACGCAAAAGAGATCGAAAAGTGGCTCACTTCAAAAGTCGGATTGAGTGCCCTAGAAACATACTTAGATAGTAGAAAACAGCTTGTAGGCTTTTTTCAAGATAAATTTGATACAGAGTCACTACAAACAGTATGTAGCAATAATAATATTTCAACGTTACCAAGCTGGAGTGCTGTATCGCGTGACTTAACTTGCCTAGGTCAAAATGCTTATGGTGCTGCTTTAAAAACACTGTATGAGTATTTAAATGCAACAAATGAACGTACTGCTGAATTACCTATTTTTATAAAACCTATTACAGATAGTGCAAAAAAAAATGAACTCAAAAAGCGCATAGCTGAAGCAGAAAAAGACGGGCAAACACTTGCCAAAAACTTATGTAATGACCCTCAAAGCTTTGTTAGAACACAATTAAGCGCTAAAGAAAGTGCTTATGGGCAAGATTTTAACAATGCACAATATGCCAGTATCACGCCTGATAAATCACAAGAGCCCGGCACCTTTGACCCAGATAAATGGCAAACGTATTTTACAAATATTGATCAAGCAGGTCATAGCCTAGGGAATACAGAAACACTAATAGCTCATGCTTTAAAAACGTCTGATAAAGTACTCACCGAGTTAATTAAATATTGGAAGCGCGCATTTGACCCAGCGGCTAACCCTAATGTGTCGAAACTTCAAATTAAAGTGATTGGCGCAAGCTTAAAAGCATCAGGCATTGAGCCTTACGGCAATATTAAAATTCATAATTTTAATGATGTACCTGAAGGGCATACAATTATTGGTGTTGATATAGTCGAAACCACGCTGTTTAAAGAGCCCAAACTCAGGCGTGCAAGTAAAGCACTAGATAGAGTAATTAACGCGATAGATAACAATAAAAAGCCAAGCGCTAAAGATATCAGTATTATTGCGGGGAATGTACCGCGTGAAGTCACGGGCGATAAAGGTGCTCATGGCACAGTGACCATCACGGACAGTAAAACAGGTAAAACAATCGGGGTGCAAGCCTCTAAACACGCTGCTGCTTTTATACAAAAGGGGTTAGATACAAAAAATTTCGCTAAAGACTTATCAACACTCACGCTTGATGTTTTAACGCTACCTACCGAGCATGTAACAAATTCGATGTTGGCAGCGCATTACAACAATTTAAACCCCATAAAAAGCACTGCAATGCGGTTACCATCAACAGCTAAATTAATGGATAACTGGATAAAATCAAACCCCGGAACCTTCTTTTTACTGGATTCAATCAGCACTATTAATACCTACAAAGAATATAAAAAGAATTTTGAAGGCAAAGGTTTTTTTTATGAGCTAGCAAAAAACATAGCATCTATTTCCTCGGTTATTATTTCATCAGCCCAAGTTTACGAGGCTTACTTTAATAACCGCACTGCTATGTCAAAAGCCATGTACACTGAGGCAGCAGCTAAACTTGAGAAAGCATTTAAGGCAAAAGAGGGCACAGTGCTCTTCACTAAGCTGAGGTTCGCAGCAGGTTTAGGTAGTGCTCTTACCTCTGGCTTATTAATATGGGATGCGTACGATTTAAATAAAAAAGGGCAGCATGGCGCAGCGCTTGCCAGTTTAATTGGTGGCGGTTTGGGTATTGCCAGTGCTTTTCATGGTGCGGTATTTGTATCTATGGGTCCATTTGGTTGGGCGTTTTTAATTGGCAGTATTTTAGCTGGGCTCGTCGCGAGTTACATAACAATCACTGATGCCGAAATATGGGCAAAATACGGCATATTTTCAAACGATAAATCGATAAAAATATATTTTGATGATCAAACAAAAAAAATAACCCTACCAACACAAAACGATTATACAACGTTTACAGACCCCAAACTTTACATGCGCTTTATCACTTCTGTACTCTTTAGTCCTAAGCTAACAATTAAAAAAGTGGCTATGAGTTGGGACCAATATGTAATTGAAGTCGGGTTACCCCTGTATATTGAACAAAAAAGCCAAGTTTACTTAAATGTAACAATAAAACGTTACTCACGAGGTGGTCAATCACCTAAGGGATCCCCAAAAATAATTATTAAGTTTCAATTACATCACTCACATCCATATTTTTCCAATCGATTTGCACTACTACCTGTACGAAATAGGCTAGTCCTTCCAAATAATCTCGCCGTCGCA
>NZ_JACJFK010000066.1:0-3451 GCF_014164535.1 Pseudoalteromonas sp. SG41-2
CATCAAATGATTTAGATAACGGTTTAACATACCTACAAAAATGATAAAACGTGAACTCGGTTACGAGTGGCATTAAGCTTTGATCGGCAAAATCATTAAGAACACAAAAGTGATCATTATCGCGTGATTTTCGTGATCAAAGCTTAATGAGAATAAGCGATCAAAGTTAATGCCATTGGGTGATCAAAGCTGGTGAGAATATGCACCATGAAAACAATCGATTTTTCTCTAGCAATTTAATGCAGTAATAAAACGTTTGATAAGAAATCGAGTCAGACTGGGCTTTAGGTACTTTCCTTGATGTTTTTACGCCATCATCTCCCTTAATGCTGACTTCTACACTTTGATAGTAAAAATCATAAAGTCGGTACATTTGGGTATAGCTAATCCGATTAAACATTTTCTTACCCAGCCGCCTAAGGAACTCTTCAATATTCTTTTCATCTTCGGGCAATCTATTACGGTATTCTGTAGATGTTGTATGCCTTCCTCGCTTCGGTGAGTTTTCCGAAAAATCAGAAATAGGCTGATAATTACAGCCACAATATCGATAGTTCGGGTACATCGCCTCTAGACATGCACCTCTATAAAAGTACTGAGACAATAAACGTGCAATATGAACCGCATTGACACCAGTTGCTATGCTTAATGTTTTGATATGATGCGATGCTAAATTGGTATACAGGTACTCGTAACGTTTTTCATCATCTTCAACAATAGGAGCGATAAGTTCATAACGATCTTTCGCATCTTGTATCCTTTCCGAGACTATTTTATCCCGCTTTAATTTAGGCAATTGCTTAGGAATATAAAGACCATTTTGGTACTCAGTTTTTTCTACTAAATAATCATATTTAGAAATATGGCGATTGAACTCGTCTATGCTTGCACACAATGGCTTACTTTGTACCCGGCTAGGTCTTATCGGTGAACGCTTTGGATCTTTAGACAATGATTTACGGGCTTTAGGTTGCTGATTCAGATCAAAATAAGCAATTTTTCCATGTTGATAGTTAACATCAACAACCAATAAATTTATTGAGTTTTTTTCTGTATGAATAATGGTGTGTTTATGAAACATACTATGCGACCTGTTTGAGGATAAGAGGTCTATATGGATTTATTTTAACTTCAAGATTTGCTGGTATTTGATGAGTCCAAATTCCCCATTGGAACAAAGCATATAAATCAGAGTAAGACAGCATTAATTTTGATGTTAGCTTTTCCAGGTTAACTTTTACTTCATCACTTTCATTCGCTAAACATAAATTTACGAATTCATATAAAAACCGTTCTTCATGCTCAATGAATTGATTTTTGTATTTTGCAGACTCTCGATGTGCTTTTAGGTTATGGGCGCAAATTTTAGAGATATGAGCATCAGTTATGAGCCGATATAAAATCCCTAGTTCCTCGTAGTACCTGCGCTCCAATTCAAGCTTGAACAAAGTACGATGTACGGAAATCGGATGTTTTGATTTAAAATCAAGTGAGTCCATTGGTTTATATGAACGAGCTATTTGAGTCACTTTCCTTTGGATTGGATCGTATTCTCGGCATAATAAATCTGTAGACATGATGTAAGCCTCACCATCACTATCTTGAGGGTATTTACCGCCCATTTCATTCGCGATTTTAATTGCTCGCTCAATGTCCCATAGTGGGAACTGTTCAAAATAATCGATGATATGCGGAAGGGATTCGTAATAGATGCCTGCACGATACTCACCATCAGATAAAAAGTGATGATTACGGCCTGCTTTAACGCCTCTAAAGAAGTGTCTTCGAGTTCCTTTGGGACCACTCCAAACTTTTATGATCGGCTGAAACTCTCCTTTAGCCATGCTATCAATCCATTTTCTTATACTCCCTGTAGCTTTATTTATTTTTACTCTCATTTATCCCACCTCTTAATCGTTAACTAAAAGTTCAGATACAGGGTGATAAAAAGCTGATGATTTAATCGAATTTGTCATTTTTAAAATCTCATAATGTAAATTTCAAAAGACTTATAGCACCAAATAAAAACAAGATCAAGCCATTGATTTTATTAAGTATTTTGACATTTCGCTTATTTATTTAAATAGTAAATCAACAATGAATTTTTCCTAAAAAACAGAAGTTTTCACAAAAAACTGTTAACTAATTGATAGGGTTTAGAAAGAATGTTTGGGTAGGTAATTACTATTTAATTAACGATCTGCAATGTCATTATTAAATTAGAGGTAAGTAGTAATTATTTTTATAAAAATAGAATGAAAATAATTTTAAAAAAGTGATTATATTTTCAAAAATGTTTAGATCTCATCGTTTTTGCAACGCACTAACATTTGAGCAAATGAATTTTTTAAGGGGTGATTGGCAATGTGTAGATCTATCACTTTGACTGATTTATTAGGAGGTAAAAGTGGCTACTGGATACCTTCGACGCTTTAGCGTCGGTATACCTCATTTCTCTGAAATGAGAAGATAACCATGTAGATTAAAGCGATCTGTGAGAAGAAATAATCTCGGTAATATTTATTTTTATTGTCCTCAATTATATAAGGAGCACTTGTTTTCAAAAATTTACAGTAGAAATCATCGTAAAAGGGTATTTCGACATAAAAAGCTAAGACTCTAAGAAATTCAGGACAATTTACTAGGTAAAGCAACTTCATTAGTCATCTTTGCAATAAAGGATTAGTGAGAAAGCTAATTTAGTTTCTGCTATCCCCTGTTTCATTTAGAGTGAAAATAAGCATACAAAGTTAAAGAGACGAAGAACGCCTCTTTCATAACTAAATAAAGTAACAAGTGCGACTCAAGTTATTTTACCCTTCTTTAAATATTAAACATCCTTTTATACCTCTGTTGTAACGCAACTTCCCCACCTTCCATAATTTCACAGACATTTTTTCTAACTTCAATTTCCTGTAATGCACCTGAAGCTAGGGTATTAATTTGCCCTCTATCCTCCAAAGCAACAACATATTCAGAGTCACCATTTACGACAATATTTGGGTTATGAGTAACGACAATGATTTGCCTATCAGCTTTATTCTCATGTAGCTTTGACACAATCAAGCTAGTAATCAGGCCATTATCTAAATCATCTTCTGGCTGATCCAAAACTAGAGGCTCAGTTCCGTATGACAATAAGAAAGAAAGTATTGCAGAGGCTTTTTGACCCGCAGAGCCCTGCGAAACATCTTTAAACCTATTTCCATCATAAAACTTAATCGTTAACTTATCCTCTGGGAACCATGTATTGATTGCATCAAAATTTTGAGGTTGAAGTTGAGACATAAAATCAATAAATCTTTTCCCAAGCTTTGTATTCAAAGCAGGGCAAGAGCATGAAAAAAGCCTATGATTTCAATACCTTTTCAAGGTAACCTGTACTGCGCATAGCTTTTTTCTGTTTTGCGGGCATGCCTTTATTAAAGCTTGTTTCTGCTTTTAGCTGATT
>NZ_JACJFK010000067.1:0-3148 GCF_014164535.1 Pseudoalteromonas sp. SG41-2
CGAAAACAGTTAAATAAATTGACTGATGATGATCAGTTAAGCTAATTTAAAAACGGCTCTACAAAATGATAAATCAAGTGATCAAAGCTGATGAGAATCGGTGATCAAAGTCATGAGAATACGCACCGCGTAAGGTCAATTTATTCATGCCTTTGTTAACTGTAATATTCCCGAACACTGGCTCTATACAGCCAAGTCGTTTGCTGTACTGTCGTCGCCCGATTGGGCTGTCTATTTTGACCTTCATTTTGTCGATGTAGCTTAGCTTTTTACGCGATTCATCATTTTTAAACTGTACTTGCCGCCCTATTTTTATCGGTGGCTTTCGCATGCATTGCTGTTGCAGTGAGCATACTTTGCAATCTTTTAAGTAACCGCAGAATCGCGTGTATTTTTGGTTGTGGCTTTTTACATTGATACCACTTCGCCACATGTCATTGCCTGCTGGACAGCGGCAGGTTTGTGTCGTCTCATCATAATGGAAGTCGTCTGAGGTGAATAACCGTGGCTTACCTTTACTGCGTTTTAGTCGGCGTTTTTCTTGCTCTGTTTCATAGGTTTCGCTGTCTTTAAATAACGGGTTTCGTTTTCTAAATTGGTTATCCGCAATGTAAGTATCAAAGCCACTTTTCGCCATGTATTCAAGGTTCGCTTCGCTATTAAACCCACTGTCTGCGGTGAACTTAATCGTTTGTTCGTCTGTTGATTTGTCGGTATTCAATTTATCAAGCTGCTGCTTTAATTGCTTAACTGCTGGCTGCAGGGTTTGCTGCTCGCCCACCGAGCCCCATGCCTGTGCTTGCAGTATAACTTGATGTTTATCGTCATTTATCGCTATCCCGTTGTAGCCTTGGATTGTACCTTTTGACGTGGTCATTTTCGCGCTATCAGGGTCGGTAATATTACTTTTAATAGGCTTGCCTTTGCTGCCCGTTTTTTCCTCGTGGGTCGCTAAGAACTCCGTGATTTTATCTGCACTTTTATCCAGCTTTTCTTTTTGCTTTAAATCCTGTGTTATCAACTCTTCGCTCAGGCTATCTTGTGATTGGTGACGTTCGATAATACGTTTACTCGCGCGTTCTAGTTTTGCTTTTTTACGCCCTAGCTCATCGAATGTGCCGCTCCATTCTTTACTCGCATTAGATTTCAATTTGCATCCATCAATGGCAAACATGTTGCGACCTATCAAGCCTTCTTCGTCGCAGATCATCAGTACTTGCGTAAACAGCGGTTCAATCTATTCGTGCATTTTGGCCACGAATCCCGCTACAGATGTGTAATGAGGTTGAATATCACCCGACACACTCATGAACAAAATATTCGTCTCACACGCCTTAGCAATACGGCGGCTACTAACCAAACCATGTGCGTAACCAAGTAAAATAATCTTTAGCATCACTGAAGGAGGATACGCAGCAGCACCCGTTTTATCATTGTGATACCACGCATCAAAGCCCGATAAATCGAGTTTATTTTCGACAATATAACAAAGCGCATACTCAAATGTACCTGGCAATATTTGCTCAGCAAAATTGATTGGAATGAATTTATTTTGGCAGGATAAGTCTGGCTTGTAGTTGGCCATAACAATTTACCGTGGGTGAATAATATCTATTAGATCACAGCGGACAGGTAGATTCAAGGTTAGAAAACAATCAAGCCGAATATGTAAAATCAGTTCCTAGAAAGAGTAATTCTACAGCCTCAACGCCCGCTTAAGGGGCAGCCAACGCTACTACCAACTTTCCGCATAACACCGTAACCACAGAAACCAACGTATAGTAAAAATCCCACGCGTTGGTTGTCCCTCTTGAACCGTTTGTTATGTGCCCGTACTCATTGTGTACTCTAAATGGCCTGTATATTCATCAACTTGCTCACTAATCACATTAAAACCTTGAGACAGATAAAACTGATAACTTGCCTGATTTTCTTTGTACACAGAAAGAGTAAGCATGACTCTTTGCGATCTTGCATGGGTCAGCAATTGCTTACCAATACCTTTACCTTGTAAGTCAGGATCTACAAATATCGCTGCCAGATTACTTTCATACAATGCGTAAAAACCAACAACTTTAGAATCCATTTCATAAACGCATATCTCTGAAGCTGGAAGGTAAATATTACGCATATTATCAACTTGGGATTTCCAAAATTCAGCTGAGACAAAATCGTGAGCTTTCATCGAAGCAGTCAACCAGATTTCAAGAATCGAATCTAAGTCATTATCGTTGTATTTTCTTATCATTTTTCACTCTACGATAGCTAAATTTATCGGGGCAACATAACGCTTTAAACAGCGGAAAACGCGAGCGCAGCGAGTGGTTTTCCGATGATTTAACTTGTTAGGATCTGCTATTGAGTTTTGCAATTCTGATCCAGCCATTTATTGGTTGCATTTTTTTCATGGGAAAGGCTTGATAGTGCGTAGAGCCTTTTCCCTGAGTCTTCATAGACAATATCGAAAAACCAAATTGCCCCATATGCTGCATCAAACCCTTTATATTTATCGTAAATCATATTTTGAGGTGTAATACAGTTAATTAAATCTATGAGGGTATCAGTAAAAATTTCATCAAATCTTTGCTGCAACTCCTCTTTAGTTAATATTTTTTGAGGCTTAATAGGTAAAGCATCATCCTTTGTAATTACTTGGGCACTACTAATATTTAATGGGAAAAAAATATAGCTACTAAATAGTTCTACATTTTTCGTCCTAACCCCTTCCTTTAAAGCATTCAAAACAGGAGCAACCTTAGCTTCAGCAGTTTCCCTATCGTAGATAGCATATGTTTGCGAGTTGCTTGGAAGTGCAAGCAGAATTAGCAGGAAAAACGTAAGTATTTGCATTAGATCCTAACGCCTAAATCAGGTGCGCCGTAGGCGTCACCTGGATTTTCTTGTGTACGCCCGACATGGGCATTGACTTATGAGGTGAAAGTCCTCTGTAGGAAGATCACCGTTTAAATAACATACTGTTATTAAACGATAACTACTAGCGAATGGCAAGGGCTAAATCGCGCGAGATAGTCTGGAGGAAGCCGCTAGCAAATCTGTGAGCTGATGAACAAAAACATCATATGAGGCGTAGGCTGGAGACGAGCTAGCACAAGATAGCGAAGTCATGTGATCTAACGGCCACCGTAAA
>NZ_JACJFK010000068.1:0-2816 GCF_014164535.1 Pseudoalteromonas sp. SG41-2
CGATAGCATCCCATAGTTGCAGTGCGGGTTCAAAGCCGCGCAGGTTTATTTCGATTGACTGCCAATGAATGGCTTCTTCTTCAGTAATTGCAAGCAATTGTTGGTATTTACTTTCATCATCACCGTCAAGCGAAGTAGGGTATCTATCTTCGTCAATAAGTGATAAGTGAATTAAACTGCTCATAGATAATAGGCTCGTGTTGTGTGATTATCGAAACTAATCAATTAAAAATAAAGGTAAATATAGTGAATCGGTTTGGCATTGCCAACCATGCATGTCTTTGCCTAACTTTGCCATAGTAAGAGCATTTAAACAGATAAAGCCTTCTTCCATATCTTTTAAATCACCAAATTTACATTCATCTTTATGCCAAGTTATGGCTTTGTCGATACTAGTTTGCCAACGTAATTCATCACCTGAGACTAAGGCCGAGATTGCTTCTAATAAAGGAAGTATATATTGCAGTACATCTTTGTCTTTAGTGTTTTTGGCTTCAAGTAAAGCAGCCTCAACATCATCTTTATTAATAGTTTGGCCTGTACCAATCGCTTTTAATAGTTCAGCGTATTGGAGTTTTGCTTGATGTTGAACGCTGGATAACTTTATTTCACTGTGTTTAAGCTTTTCTAAAACATCCTGCTCAGCAAAGAGAAGAACAACATTTAGCTCTTGTTGAATAGTCCAATCGTTATTACTCGTTTTTAATTTAGGGTCGAAGCCGCATAAAAAAGCAAACGGTGCTGCTTTTTCAAAATTGGGTTTTACTTCTGAGTGCTCTTCGAGTGCGTATTTAGCGTATGCAAGCATAAAATAGAAATCGGTTATTTTAAATACGCTATTTTTATTTTGTTCAGGGGTTCTAGTATTATCTTGAAAACGCTCTATCCATGCGGCCAAATGGCTGTTTGCACGTGAGATGTTTTCTTCTATATTTTCTATCGATAGTTGGTTTAACTGTAGCATTATCAATTCTCTATGGTAAAGGTTGTAATTTTCCTTCGACGACTTGACCGCCTTTTTCAACGGCTTCAATAACAATTTTATTTAACGGTATATCTAAGTCATTCGCATTGAATAAGTCGTTGCCTAGTGTATTTTGAGCCGGATATTTCTTGGATTTTCTCATGCTTTTAATTGTATTTTTTATCCACTTCGTGGTCATTTGATCGCCTTTCTTAGCTCCTTTAGTGAGCTCGGCGCCAGGTCCCTTAGCTTCAACGATAAAGTATTCTAGCACGTTGCCATTTTTATCCCGCTTAGCCCATACTTGGTCAAAACCGGGGCCCGGACCAAAGCCTAGCTCCATTTTCGCAGGTGGCGGGGGCTTATAAAAGTGTTGTGCCATATAGGCACTTGCTGCACGTTCACCTTTAACTTCGGTAAGCTTCGCTTTAAATGCACCAATGCGATGGCTTGAATCACCATTTTTAATAGCGTCATCTAGTTTGTTCTTATAAGCCGTTTCATAAGCAGCTAAGTTTTTATAATGGGCATCAAGGGCTGGGTTTCTGACTCGCTTAAGCGCTGTAGCCCCCTTTAAATCATTCCCTTTCGGCGGCTCAAGCTCATTGGCAACGGTTTTCTTCGGTTTGCCCACTACGCCTGTGCTTGCCGGTGGCTCAAATTCATCGAGGGCTTTATTTACGCGATTGCCAATTTCATTTGCGGCGTTTCTTACGCCTTGGTCTATTTGCGGGGTGACTTCATCAAGCTGTTTGACCATAGCTTGCATGCCGTCAATGGCTGAGTCAGTTAGCAGAAGGTCGTATTTCCAGCTGGTTGAAATATCTTGCAAGGTATCTCTAAAGCCTTTGATTACGGCTTTTACTTCACTGGCGGCTTGCTTGCCCAAATTTTGCCAGTTTATTTCCCGTAAGTATTTTACTGGGTCGCCTTTACCGAGCTTGCGTAGCACTGCAATGGCGGCTTCCATTGACTCACCACTATTTTTAATTACAACTTTACCCACACCTTTTACAGCAGAGCCTAATAATGGAACCAAACCAATGGCGGTTAGGGTAAAGGCTATCCAGCCGTCGCTGTCGTTGGCTTTATCATCATCGGTGAGTAACACGGTATTTGCACAAATATCACGAATATCCATGATTTGGTCAACCACCGGTATCATCGAGATAATGGTACCCACAACGATTTGTGAGGTGCTGGGGTTTTTATTAAAGTCACCTTGCAATGTGCCCCATAACCAATCACCGGCTTGGTTGGCTAAATTGCCTGCTTCTTCCAGCTTTGCGGTGTTACCGCTATTAATCATGTGCACGGCATCGGCGGTGGTTATTTGCCCATACAACGGGTTTGGTGTGGTGTTATCCTCTGGCTGATAATCGCGGCTGTCTTCGCCGTATTTAACACTGAACTGACCGCTGGGAATATTGGTAAGTTGTGCTTGTCCACTGTCATCTAGTTGCCCGGTCGCTTGCGTTCCATCATCAAACTCTATGGTGTAGGGGGCGTTTTTAACAGGACTCCCGTCTTGGTAAACATATTCTAAATCGACCACACTGGCGGTCGTTGCTGCAACACCTGCATCATTGATGGTTACATCGTTAATGCGACTAATACTCGCAGGATTTGAGGCACTTGGGCTACTGGCTGTTTGCGGGCTTTCTATATCGTAATCAACCGGCCCATCAAAGGTTATCATGTTGCTGTCGAGGGTGAGCACGTTGGTGGCGATGATGGTGGCGTTGCCTTGGCTATCGAGTTTAATTTCGCCGCCGGCGTTATGAATGATTAAATCGCCTTGCCCAGAGCCTGTGATGTTAATTGACTTACTGGTTTGTAAAAACGTTGAACC
>NZ_JACJFK010000069.1:0-2716 GCF_014164535.1 Pseudoalteromonas sp. SG41-2
CCGCTTGGGACACACTTATATCAATCAATAGAGCACTACTTCAAAATAGATAAAGATATAACAGAAAAACACGGATTTCCTGAGGAGTTAAAACCCTATTTAGACCCAGCAGATTGCCAAGTTAACCGTCAGGAAGTGTGGTAATTAAAAGCTAAATCGCTCTTTAAAAATTTAAAAAATTGAACCTAAAGTGATGCATTTAATTGCTTTAGGTTTAGTTTGCAGCTTCTGTTAGTAGTGGCGTTGTTATTTTTCCTGATGGAAAATTAAGAAGACAGCCACCTTGAAATCCGCGTACTTTAGAAATGGAATAACAATGACACCATCTTAATTTTTTAGTGACTGATTTATCAAGTGGGCAAGGTGTACGACTTGATTTAAATCAGTATAACTGCGCCGCCATATTTAAAGCGCTCAACACAACCAGAATCACGTTTAGACTACGTGTTAAAACGTATCCAAAAGGTAAAGGTGCGTCAGTGAGTGATGCTTTTAAAGATAATAAGTTTATATTGCCAGTATCAAAACGCGATGAAGACGGCGAGCTTGAAAAACCAAATAAATGGCTCACAACCGAAGTGAATTTATCACTATTAAATTATGCGCTAAAAGAAGAATTAGGACTTGAGTAACAATATGATAAACACCGAGCAAGTATCTGAATTACGCCCCCCTAAAAAACCAACTGATATGGGGAAGTATTACCGAAAAGTTGAAGTCGATTATGACAACCTGTTAGGAGTAAACGATATATATTCAACTGATGGTCGTTATTACGGCGTATTATTAATGGGAAGTATGACGGATACGGATGATAGTTCTTATTCTTGGCTAGCATTAACCTTCTTTGCGATTGGAGCGATAATGCAAGTCCTTGGGTTATTTAAAGCAAAAAGTTTACAACACCTCTTGGACTCATTTCTTTTTGATCCCTTGTTTATTCTAGGGCAAGTTTTATTATTAATAATTGCTTTTATTTACCACCGTAAAGCGAGAATACCGCGAGGTAAATTAGTCGTCTTCGATCGAAAAACCGGCAATGTAAATTTCCCCGCGTTTGGTGGCAACCCAGAACTTGTTATACCATTTGAAGAAGTTGAGATGTATCGAGGCTCGTTAGGCTTTAGCTTGGGAAGAGGCATGCCTGTTACAAGTTTAATCCCTAAAAAATACCCTAAACATGGTAAAAGGGATTGCCAATACATAGTCGCGTTTGCTGATAGCTACGATGGGGCTTGTCAATCGTGGACATTATTAACGGAATTTATGGATAAAAATAAACCAATCCCTTTTGGGTTGTTACAGTCTGTTCAACACCATTTAAACAAAGGAAATAGTGTTACGTGGAGAGGTGATAAAATTGGCCCCTATATGGATAAGTATCCGCTCGATCCTGTCATAAAAAATAACTATAAGTATGTTTATCACGAAAATCGTGATGCAACAGAAGAGTACCCGAGGGATGAAGTTAATTATGTTATTGCGCCATTTAGTGATGACCCCGTATTGCTAGAGAAAAATATAAAACGTGCGTACGAGCTCAATATTTTACTTTTGTGATTAAGTTATTTAAAAATAGATTTACAGGCCAAACGCTCTTTAACAATCAGAAAAGGAATTCAAACCTAGGCGGTGTATGCTGCCTAGGTTTATCGACAGGTTGATGATTAGAAGGCGCAATTAATAAGACACCCCCCTTTAAATACGCGTTTTTGGTGATGAAGTAGAATAAAAACAAACCATGCGCGAGGTAAACTCCCGCCTACAGGCGATGTAATACTGTTCTTTAAATTTGCGTAGACGGGGCTTTGTGTCGCGCAAATTTAAAAATAAAAACGACACTCACTCTGAATAGTTAAGATGGGTATCATCTTAATTCATGCGTTGCAGGGTTAGTGATAATTTTAATTGCGGCAGGGCTTATTTATTACTTTAGTGAATCAGAGGTTGAAGCATGGTTGCATGCATGCCCGTGGGGTAAAGCAGCTTTTATTAATGATGGCTCAACAAGTGTTCGAGCTGAACAATGGCGGAACCGCCCTGATTTAGCACTACTCGATGTCTATAATGCACTTTACAAGCCTTATACTAAAGTGATTGCAAGCCACCTTGCCAAAACTATTTCAATTAGTTTATCGACTCCCGTTGCTGCGGTAAAAGAAGGTGTTGATACAAAGCTCTATTGGCGGGTCGTTAATCCAACTGATGCGAATATAATTGCACCTTATCGTGGTTATAATGTTGAAGCAGCTAAAAAATATGCAGAAATGATACAACGTAGAATGTCACGTTACACAAAGCATAGAGTATTTAAACAAATCCCCCTTAATTCCCCCATATTAGTAGATGCGATATGGATGCTTCAGCCTGCTCGAACAGGCTGGCAAGCAGAAATAAATTACAATGTATTTTTGACTGAATTTGGTTTGCAGCCAGGCGACCAGGTAGAACTCAAACTAGAAGCTACCGTGTACCCAAGTGGTAAAGGTCAATCAACCATTCAAGGGTTTTCAAGCAAGTATGGCTTACCAATCGAATATTACAAAGCAGGTGAAAAGCCAGGGTTCTTTTCTTGGGGCGATGAGCGCAAATATAGCCACCGCATTGGCCAAGTCATTAGCCAAGCCATCATTCATTTATAAAGGGTAAATTATAAAAAAGCCAAGTTTTAATAAGTTGAGTTGTAAAAACAATACATAATGAAGTACAGCAAATA
>NZ_JACJFK010000006.1:0-187536 GCF_014164535.1 Pseudoalteromonas sp. SG41-2
AAGCACGACTTTGCCCAAGGACCTACAACGAAACTAGCTAAATCAGACAGTAAACAGTTAAAGCAAGAAATAAAACAGCTGCAAAAAGAGCTTAATCGTAAAGATAAAGCCTTAGCTGAAACAGCCGCTCTGCTTGTTCTCAAAAAAAAAGCGGATGCACTCTGGGGTTTCAACGAGGACGATTAACAACACAGGCTGAGCGACATGAATTAATAACGCTTATCACAAGCGCACAGGCTTCAGGGGCAAGGAAAGAAAAAGCATGTGAGTTACTTGGGCTGACGGTAAGAACCGTTCAGCGCTGGATTGAAGCTGACAATATGACTGACAAGCGAACAAGTACGATAAAACGGCCGCCAAATCGTCTCACAGAATTAGAGCGGCAGCGCATTATTAATACGGTTAACTCAACTGAGTATGGGCATTTACCGGCCAGTAAAATAGTCCCTAAGCTGCTTGATAACGGCATATGGATAGCGTCTGAAAGTTCGTTTTATCGTGTCATGAAGGCACATAACTTATTAACGCATAGAGAAAAAGTAAAGCCAGCTAAGCCGATGAAAAAGCCAAGGGCATTGAAGGCAGTGCGTGCAAATGAAGTATATACTTGGGATATCACCTATTTACCAACGAGCGTGAAAGGGCAATTTTTATACTTATATTTAGTGATGGACATTTTTAGTCGAAAGGTTGTTGGCTGGCAGGTTTACGACACACAGTTAAGTGAGTTAGCCGCAGATTTAATGAAGGATATTTGCAGTCGGGAGCAAATAAAGCGCGAGCAAGTCACGTTGCACTCAGATAATGGCAGCCCAATGAAAGGCGCGACATTGTTGGCAACATTACAGGAGTTAGGGATTGTGCCATCATTTAGTCGACCATCAGTAAGTAATGACAATCCATACTCTGAGTCGTTATTTAAAACGTTAAAGTATCGCCCAGAATACCCAGAAAAGGCATTTGAAGATATAAGCGCAGCAAGAGAATGGGTAAGCGGGTTCGTTGATTGGTACAATAATGAGCACCTACACAGTGGTATAAAATTTGTGACGCCAAATCAACGTCATTTAGGTTTAGATAAAGAGATATTAGCCAAGCGTCAGCAGGTAAACGACGCAGCTAAATTGAATAACCCAAGTCGTTGGTCAGGAAAGTCACGAGATTGGTCAATGATAAACGAAGTAAATTTGAATCCTGAGAAAAAAGAAGAAATGCGGGCGGCATAAAATTTAACTTGAGGCGACAACTAACTTGAAAAACTCCGATGATAAACGAAGTAAATTTGAATCCTGAGAAAAAAGAAGAAATGCGGGCGGCATAAAATTTAACTTGAGGCGACAACTAACTTGAAAAACTCCGCCTCCAGACTATCTCTCGCGATTTAGCCCTTGCCATTCGCGAGTGTCTATCGTTTAATAATAGCGTGTTATTTAAACGGTGATCTTCCTACAGAGGACTTTCACCTCATAAGTCAATGCCCATGTCGGGCGTACACAATCGTGTCATGCCGAAGTTATGCCTCATCGAGGGAATGGAGTCTAAATGAAATCAATTATATGGTTATTCTCAATTTTTATTAGCTTTGGTGCACCAGGTACAGAGCAAGAGTTACAACCAACAACGTCAGGACTATATGATGTTGGTGGGTTTAAGTTGTATCTTGAGTGCTACGAAAATGACAAGCCTCAATTAATAGTTGAGCAAGGCTTCGGTCGTTCTGGTTCTGATGGGGTTTGGTTGGAGAATATTAAACAATTGAAAAATGATTTCAGTATTTGTTTATATGATCGATCAGGTCTTGGAAAAAGTGAAAAAGGTCCCGTGCCTTTCACCGTCGATGATATGGCTAAAAGGCTAAAAAAACTGCTTCAAGTAGCCGGTGTTAAAATGCCGTATTACTTTACTGGTGGCTCATATGCATCTTATATCATTACGGCATTCAATAACCTATATCCACAAGAGGTTATGGGGGCTGTGCTGATTGATCCACCTCCTTTAGGCTACTTTTACACTATGGGTACAAGGTGGCCTGAAAACTTTAAAACAAACAATGAAAAATTGGAGCGTTTTTATAATTTTGAGCAAAGTGTTCATGATCCAATGTTTGAAAGAGTTCCTGAAAACGTAGATCATATGAAAAGCTACAAAATTCTATCTGAAGCAGCTAAATTCGGTGATAAGCCAATTATAATTTTACGTTCAAAACAGACCGAAGAGCGTTATGACCCTCCTTTTGTTCCCGAGGAAATCGCGAAGTCAATGGACTCCCTATATGCAAATGCAGAGAGTTACTTTAAAAGTTTATCTACAAATAGCCGAATTATCTATTCGGAATCAGAAAAGCATCATCTGCACATCGCAGACCGTGATTTGGTTGTAAAAAGCATTAAGGAACTTGTTAGAAAATGAGGCTTAACAAGTTGCCCAAAATCGCCGCAAACAACGCGGCTGGGACAAATACTCACTGGGCTTCGCCCAACAACGTTCGCATTTGCCCATTGGCAAAGCGTTATGTTTTACGAGGCATCGAGTAGATGAAGCTAATCTATTACTCTAATGCGCAGCGTCTCTGAACCTCTTTATGAATAATTCAATAAAAGATTTTTTGCACAAAGAGCAGAGAATGAGAAGTAAATGAGGATTATCTTAAAGGCTAATATTAGCATGCGTAAAACACGATGCATTAATAAAGGTAAGCTGCTACCTCATCAAATAAGCCACTTAAACACCTGTCATACATTCCAAAACGCCCATTAAAGCAACAGCAAATGCTCTTTTTATATTTTACGTAAAAGTCAGTTGTCGATTGAATCAGAATAGGAACTCGGCTATGGTTAATGCATCAATAAAAATAAATTAAAAACGGGTTATTCTACAAGCTCGTTATACGTTTCAGGAGGCTTGGTTTAATTCCTTAAGTGACTCGGATAAAGATATGGTAAAAAGTATTATATCTGATGCTGTAAATGAATCTGTTTTTGGTTTCCTTTGTGTACTCGATGGTGTCAGGTCAATTTTTGATACAGGTGACTCTAACAACCTAAAGTTAACGCACGGTGACACACTGCTTAACGACATAGAAAATGAATGCTTGCACGATTTGTATAAAACGTATAACAAGCTGTTAAACAAGAACAAAAAACAGTTAGTTTCGCTTCGTTCCACATTTTAGCCCACTGTTTTCATCCGCTTAATTGGGCGATATTTTTATCGACGAGTGATGCGCATCGCGCTATACTTGTGCCATGATTAAATCTTTCAAACATAAAGGCCTCAAGAAATACTTCCAAACAGGAAGTGTTGCTGGAATTCAGGCCAAACATCAACGCAAATTGCGCATGCAACTTGCAGCAATAGATACCGCACAAGAAATTGATGATATCAATTTACCCGGTTTTAAATTGCCCCCTCTCAAAGGGGATCGTGACGGGATTTGGTCTATTACTGTAAATGGTAACTGGCGCATTACTTTTGAGTTTATCGATGGTAATGCATACATTCTCAATTATGAGGACTATCACTAATGACTATGCATAATCCACCACACCCAGGAGAGTTTATCTATGACGTTTACCTAGAGCCTGCAGGCTTTAGTTGCCGTTATTTAGCTAAACAACTAGATGTAGCATCGTCTACATTAAATAGAGTTCTAAAAGGTCAAAGTGCAATCTCACCAGAAATGGCACTTCGCTTATCTAAAGCCATTGGCAGAACTCCTGAGAGTTGGTTAGCAATGCAAGATAACTACGATCTGTGGCATGCAAAACAACAAATTAATTTAACCAATGTCCACGCAGTAAACTTTGCAGTGCCATAAAAAATAATCGGGTAGCCGGAGGTCTCTAACCTCCAGCCCCCACACCACCCATCATGCACTTTTATTAACAGGAAGTGCTATGGGCGGTTCATCTCCCGTAATGAATATTGATCCAAAGATCTCAATGACGCTTAACCTTGTGAAGCTAAATAGTCATTGCCTAGCGCAATGTTAATTCCTTTTGTTTTTTAGCTTCGACAAGGGCCTTCGCTGCCAAGCGCCTACTTTTGGTGCTGGTGATACCAAATGCTATGGCGAGTCGTTCGCTGACTGCCAATTTCATTAAACTGCGTACTGCCCGAGATAAACTCGCGCCTACAACACACTCCCCTAGCACCTAGTTACCTAGCCCCTGAAACCTTTTTGTAATTGGGCTTCGTTACCCTCACCCCAACTACAATCGCTTAATTTAACACCAAGCAATCTTACAACTTATGACTTACCGCTTAAAGCTGCGATCAAAACACCATCGCCTTACCGCGCCCTGACGCTTCTGAGCCGGCATCTAGTTTGCCATCACGTTCGATGATCACATGCATATCACCAAAATGGCGCTCGTCTAAGGTGTAGCCCATTTTCTCTAGTGCTTTAACAACGTTTGCATCTAAACCTGCATGATGACGGATCACATTTTTAGGCCAAAGTTGATGATGAAAACGCGGGCTATTTACCACTTCATCGGCGCTCATATTAAATTCAACCGCATTTAAAATAGATTCGTACACCGAGCTTATTATGGTGGTGCCGCCCGGTGAGCCGGTGACCATTTTAACTTTATTGCCTTTGAGTAAGATAGTTGGCGTCATTGAGCTAAGCATACGCTTATGCGGCTGGATTTCATTGGCTTTACCACCGAGCGCGCCAAATACATTCATCACCCCTGGTTTGGCACTAAAGTCATCCATTTCATCGTTAAGCAAAAAGCCCGCGCCAGCAACGACTACACCACTGCCATAACCTAAATTAATGGTGGTGGTATTCGATACTGCATTACCCCATTTATCAACTATAGAAAAATGCGTGGTTTGTTCGCTTTCATATAACCCAGGTTTAATGTTTTCAGTCGTCGATATTTTATCGAGTGTGATGCTGCTACTGCGCTTTTTAAGATAATCCATGGCGATTAGTTCGCTCTTTGGCACATCAAAAAAGTCTGGATCACCTAAGTACTCTGCTCTATCAGCAAATACGCGTTTGCCAATTTCTGCTAATAAATGAATATATGCTGTGGAGTTGTGCTCAAGCCCTGCTTTGGGTTTAGTCAGCTCGTACATTTTTAACCATTGTATTATTGCAATACCGCCGGAGCTTGGTGGTGGTGATGTAAGTACTTGGTAACCGTTCCAAGCTGCTTTCATTGGGGTACGTGATTTTGCTTGATAGGCTTTTAAATCCGCTTGCGTAATGATCCCGCCATGTTCAGCCATAAAATCGGCAATGATTTTAGCCGTTTCTCCTTCATAAAATCCTGCCTTACCTTGCTCGCGAATACGTTTTAACGTGGTTGCAAGCTCAGGTTGCTTAAAGTTTTGATTAGCTTTAGCGCTGGCAAAATAATCAGCAAAGTTAATTGTTACGTCTTTTTTAGCCATGCGGGCAATGTAGCGCTCAATACTGCTGGCTAATTTCGGGTGAACAATAAAACCCTGTTCGGCTAACGTTACTGCAGGCTCAACAAGGATTTTCCAATCTAGTGTGCCGTGTTTTTGATGAGCAAGCCACATACCCGCCACACTACCGGGTACACCACTGGCGTAAATGCCGTATATCGATTTATTTGCAACCACATTACCTTTGTCATCCAAATACATATCGCGATGGGCGGCAATTGGAGCTGTTTCGCGGTAATCTATAAAGTCGCCTTGCCCGTCTTTTTGGATCAGCATAAAACCACCACCGCCAATGTTTCCCGCTTCAGGCAAAGTAACGGCTAATACAAATTGCGCAGCAATGGCTGCATCAACCGCGTTACCGCCCTGCTCCAAAATGGCTCTTGCTACGTCACTACTGTAACTATCGGGCATAGCCACTGCCGCTTGGGCTGTTTTTCCACTAGCTGCCAATGCAGTTATGTGTAACTGCATTACAACGACACTAAAAATCAGTAAATGTTTTACACCAGCAAACATATTTAATTCCTTGTTGATTTTATTTTTTGATTATTTTATTAACCCCATTAATACACATTCAGTTAACAAGGGTCAAACTACAATGAATAACTTTACACAAATTTTCGATATAACACGGCTGGTAACTCGCCGAACTCGTCGCTATAGGTATAGTGTTCAATAAACTGCAGACCCAGCTTTTCCATCACTTTAATCGAGCCGTTATTGTCTTTTAGTGCAGTGGCGCTAAGTGCCTTGATCTCAACATTGGCGGTGATCACATCGGCAACGGCTTGCGCGGCTTCACTGGCGTAACCTTTACCCCAACTTGTACGTTTAAAACGCCAGCCAATTTCAATATCACTAAAATCAGGCTCTGCAGTAAAAAACCTCATTGGCCGAATTAATATCCAACCAATAAAGCTGTCATTATCATTAAGGTTAACTTGCCAAAGCCCCCAGCCCTTTTGTGGATTACGGTAGGCTTGCATGCGCGGAATAAAAACGTCTTTGATGGTGCTCATGGTCGTCGTCTTGCCACGAGTAAGGTACTCCATAACTTGTGGGTCGTTATCGAGTTCAAACAGTAGCGCACTGTCATTTTCATCCATTAATTTAAAATTAAGTCGTGCTGTTCGAGGTATATTCATTTTCTAGCCTGTATATTGCTTGTTTTAAGATTGCCATCAATACTGTACCAGAGGAAATATTCCTCGGGACATCATTATTATACAAAGGAACGAATATGAACAAATTAGCAAGTTTAGTTTTATTAGGCTGTGTAGCACTAACCGGTTGTGAAGATGCTAGCGAAGCAAAAAAAGATGCCGCAGAAGCTAAAACTGAGGTTAAAAAAGCACTTAATGATGCATGGGATGAAGTAAAAGAAACCAGCAATCAATTTAAAGGTGAATCACTTGATGAGCTACTGCAAGAAAGTAAAAAACTTGGCCTTGATATGTATGATGATGGCAAAGAGGTGGCTTTAGATGCCTGGATTGAAAGTAAAGAAGCAGCAGGCGAGTTAACTGAAAAAACCAAGCAAAAAGCCCAACAGCTCGTTGACGAATTACAAGCTGCACGTGAAGAACATAACAAAGAAAGTAATAACTAGTTTACCTGCGGCCTATAGTTTACTGAGGTAGCCCCTACTATTGTAACTATGGACTGACTAACAATTTAATAAACATCCCCGGGCAAGCCCTTCTGCTAACGCAGTACTCACTTCGTGAGTGGGGTATTTGGTTAGAACATAGCTAACTGATGATCCAAATGGAGTTGGTCATAATTATTTCCTTAGTTTTTCACATACTTTCTTATCATTGATCCGTCACCATGTTTTCCTACCGTATTTGCAAAATAACCATCAGACCAAAACTCTCCACCCCATCACTGGAAAATAAACACTCAATATCACTTTATCAGCAATATTGAGTGTTTCGCCAAACAACAGCTCTACTGGCGTGCAATTTTCAACAAACCATTGGTATTCGAGTCTAGGTAAATAGTTTAATAAATGATTGCTTACAAACTGGTAAGGTGCACGTTGCAGTCACTCAGGCCTCCAATGGATAAATCCATATATCAAAGAACGTAATAGGTATTGATAACTTGGACTAACCGTCGTTTTTCGTCTGTGCGCTACAGCGCTATACTTGAAGTGATGCTAATTTTAATACCAATCGACTTAAATATTTAATCATTCTAGCGCGCTAAATAAAGCGCTAACTGCGTTATAATTTTTTCAAGTAGAACAACTACATGTCAAAATTTACGCCTTGTTATCACTGTATTTATCTGTCGCTATAAATGGTCAGTAACTTAACACGATTGGTATAATAAACAGGAGGAGCTAATCGAGGTGAGAGTCTGTGCTAATTGCAGACCACAAAAAGCAAAAAACCAGTAACATCGCTGTTACTGGTTTTTATAAGATGGTGCGGTTGGGGGGACTTGAACCCCCACGCCCGAAAGCACTACCCCCTCAAGGTAGCGTGTCTACCAATTCCACCACAACCGCATTGTTAAAGCTTTCGCTTTAGGTGTTAAACATATGATTTATTTGAGGATGATAAATCGTTTAACGATACTTTTAATAAGTATTAATTTGGTACGTCAGATTTCTCTTTCGTTGATGTTACTGGAACATCATCAGCTGCAGGAGCAATTGTTTCAACTGCTGGTGCTGCTTCTAGGTTTTCCCACTCATCAGTCTTTTTTATCTGACCTGCAGTTAAGTTACCTAGTACAATACTTAGCACAAAGAAAACACTGGCTAAGATTGTAGTTGTTTTTGTCATAAAGTTACCTGCACCTGACGAACCGAAAACGGTTGCAGAGGCACCAGCACCAAATGATGAACCCATGTCTGCGCCTTTACCTTGTTGAATTAAAACCATACCAACAAGCGCTAAAGCAACAACTAAATAAACTACTAATAAAATTTCGTACATCTTATACGGTCCCTTTTGCACTTTCGCAGATTGCAGTAAATAACTCTGCTTTTAGACTAGCGCCACCAATCAGGCCGCCGTCTATATCTGGTTGTGCAAATAATAATTCGCTATTTTTTTCATTTACGCTGCCACCATAAAGAATGGTCAGCCCTTGTGCTAAATCACTACTGTTAGCAGCAATTTTATCACGGATAAATTTGTGCACATGTTGTGCTTGTTCAGGCGATGCAGTCTTACCTGTGCCAATGGCCCAAACGGGCTCGTATGCTATCACAGAATCTTTCAGTGCTGCTAGACCTAATTTATCAATTACTGCATCAATTTGTGCAGCAACGACTAATTCAGTTTGACCTTGTTCGCGTTGCTGTTCACTTTCACCAACACATAAGATAGGTGTTAAACCCACTTGTTGTGCACGAGCAAACTTAGCTGCAACAGTGTCATTACTTTCGCCGTAGATACTACGACGTTCAGAGTGACCAACTAAGGTATATTGGCAACCTATATCTTTAATTAATTGCGCATCAACTTCACCAGTAAATGCACCCGGTTCATTTTCAGAAACCGTTTGTGCCCCAGTTGTTACACCTGTTGCTGTTAGCATAGGTAACAATGGGTAAGGTGGAAATACCACAACGTCTATCTGATCTGATTTTACGTTGTTGATAGCGTCAGATAATTGCTGTACTAACTCTTTCGAGCCGTTCATTTTCCAATTGCCTGCGACCATTGGCTTGCGTATTGCCATTTTTCCACTCCACATTAGAAAGCGGGCGAGATAGTAACTCGACTCGCCCAAAGTTACAAGAGGTTATTGTTCTTAATCAGTTTGTTTGCTCATAGATTCGACAACTGCAGCAATTTTTTGTGCACTATCAAGGACTATTTTCTCTTCTTCGGCTTCTACCATCACGCGAACAACCGGCTCAGTGCCAGATTTACGTAATAACACACGGCCTTTACCAGCAAGTTGTTTTTCAACATCAGCAACCGCAGCAATAACCTCTGGTGCAAGTGTTGGATCTGTGCCCGCTTTATAGCGCACATTAATCATCTTCATCGGGTATTTAACAAACCCTGCGCCAAGATCTTTTAGCGTACGATTTTGCGCCACCATAGCAGCCAAAACTTGTAGGCTTGAAATGATGCCATCACCGGTGCTGATCAAATCCAGATTCAATACATGCCCTGAGCTTTCACCGCCGATTTTCCAGCCTTTTTCTTGTAGTAATTCCATTACATAACGGTCACCCACTTTACTGCGAGCAAACTCAATACCTTTCGCTTTAAGCGCGTTTTCAAGACCCATATTAGACATTACCGTGCCAACAACACCACCGCCTAACATGTCATCATTGGCAGCTTGGCAGGCAATAATATAAACAATATCATCACCATCAAAGACACGGCCATTGTGATCAACCATCATTACACGGTCGCCATCACCATCATAGGCAATGCCGACATCAGCATTATGTTCTAATACTTTGCGTTTTAATGCATCAACATGGGTCGCACCGCATTCTAGGTTGATGTTTACACCATTTGGCTCGCAAGCATGGCTAATTATCTGCGCGCCTAATTCACGCATTACTGATGGTGCGATATGATAAGTTGCACCATTGGCACAATCTAATACAATCTTTAAACCTTCTAACGACAGGCCTTGTGGGAATTGGCTTTTACAAAACTCAATATAACGGCCATCAGCGCTTTCTAAACGGCGGGCTTTACCTAGCTTATCAGATGCTACACAGGTCATTGGTTCATCAAGCATTGCTTCAATTTGTAGCTCAACTTCATCAGCTAACTTCAAACCTCGGCCACAAAAAAACTTAATGCCGTTGTCATGATATGGGTTATGAGATGCACTGATCACAATTCCAGCTTCAGCACGAAATGTTTGCGTTAAATATGCAACGGCTGGCGTCGGCATCGGGCCAAGTAATACCACATCGATACCTGCGGCGATCAAACCCGCTTCAAGTGATGTCTCTAACATATAACCAGAAATGCGAGTATCTTTACCAATAATGACTTTCTTAGTGCCATTTTTTGATAGTACCTTGCCTGCAGCCCAACCTAATTTAAGTGCAAATTCTGGTGTAATTGGGTATTCACCTACCATGCCACGTACACCATCGGTGCCAAAATACTTTCTTTCTTTCATTTTTAAATTCCTTGTTCGCAAGCTTGCCACACGCCAAGCACATCTGCGGTTTCTTTTACATCATGTACACGAATAATTTTTGCGCCATTTTGCGCTGCAATTAATGCCCCTGCTAAACTGCCAGCAAGGCGCTCGTTTGTTTGTCTATTTAATAAGTTGCCAATCATTGATTTGCGCGATAGTCCTGCTAAAACAGGTAAACCAAAGTGGTTAAATTCATTAAACCGCGCCAGTAATTGGTAGTTGTGACTGAGGGTTTTACCAAAGCCAAACCCGGGGTCTAAAATAATTTGCTGGCGCTGAATACCCGCTGTTTCACAGGCATTGATCCGCTGTACAAAAAAATCATTTATATCACTGAATAAATCATCGTAATGTGGAGAGTTTTGCATACTTCGAGGTTGGCCTTGCATGTGCATTAAACACACCGCAACGTCTGGATACTGAGCAACTGTTGCCAGTGCGTTTGGCTCTTGTAAAGCACGCACATCATTAACAATATCAGCACCAGCTAGAATAGCTTGACGCATTACTTCACTTTTACTGGTATCAATCGAAATGATGCAATCATTAACGGCGCTATCACTGTGGGCACGAATTGCCTCGATTGCGGGTATTACTCTGGCTAATTCATCCTCAAGGCTAACATCAGGCGCACCAGGACGTGTTGATTCGCCACCAATATCTAATATGGTAGCACCATCTGCGAGTAACTTTTGAGCTTGTATGACAGCGCTGTCTGTTTGATAGTAGCGCCCACCATCTGAAAAAGAGTCAGGAGTGACATTCAAGATCCCCATTATAACTGGGGTGTCGAGGTGTAAACTGCGACCTCTAGGTAACTTAACTGTGGTCATCTATCACCTTCAATACATCCATTGCATTGATATATATACTTTATTTAACCAGTTACAAAAAAGCCCCGACAATCGGGGCTTTTCGTTTAGCTATTTTAACTGTTATTCAGCTTTATCATCAAGATTTGTTTCATCTTTTTGAGCTGGCTTGTCGTCTTTTTCAGCAACTGGCTCTGCTTTGCTCTCTTCAACTGCTGGTTTTTTATCAGCAGTATCACGGCGGTCATGCGCATCACGTGGTTCACGTACAGGCTGACGTGCCATTAGATCATCAATTTGCTTAGCATCAATCGTTTCATATTTCATTAATGCATCTTTCATTGAATGCAGAATATCAATATGATCTTTCAAGATTTGCTCAGCGCGTTGATAGTTGCGATCTGAGAACAAACGAACTTCAGCATCAATTACTTTTGCCGTTTCATCCGACATGCTCATGGCACGACCACCGCCGCCACCCATGTACATCTCATTTTGATCTTCAGCGTATAGTAATGGCCCTAATTTTTCACTTAGGCCCCACTGTGTAACCATTTTGCGCGCAATGTCAGTAGCACGTTCAATATCGTTACTAGCACCGGTAGTTACTTTATCTTCACCATAAATCAGTGCTTCAGCAATTCGGCCACCATATAAGCTTGAAATCATAGATTCCAATAGCTCTTTAGAGTGACTAACACGGTCTTGCTCTGGTAAATACATCGTTACACCAAGGGCACGGCCACGTGGAATAATCGATACTTTATAAACAGGATCGTGCTCTGGTACGATGCGGCCAACAATTGCATGTCCGGCTTCATGATACGCAGTCATTTCTTTTTCTTTCTCGCTCATCACCATGGTCTTGCGCTCTGCGCCCATCATGATTTTATCTTTAGCAGCATCAAATTCAGCCATGCTAACAACACGTTTATTACCACGTGCAGCATATAGAGCCGCTTCATTGACTAAGTTTGCTAAATCAGCACCAGAAAATCCAGGTGTACCACGCGCAATAACAGAAGCTTCTACGTTATCGCCTAATGGCACTTTTCGCATATGTACTTTAAGGATCTGTTCACGGCCACGGATATCAGGTAAGCCAACCACTACTTGACGGTCAAAACGACCAGGACGAAGTAATGCTGGATCAAGTACATCTGGGCGGTTAGTCGCGGCAATAACGATAATACCTTCATTGCCTTCAAAGCCATCCATCTCTACTAGCATTTGGTTAAGTGTTTGCTCACGCTCATCGTGACCACCACCCATACCTGCGCCACGTTTACGGCCTACGGCATCAATTTCATCGATAAAGATGATACATGGCGCTGCTTTTTTCGCTTGTTCAAACATATCTCGAACACGCGAAGCACCCACACCAACAAACATCTCAACAAAGTCTGAACCTGAAATCGTAAAGAATGGTACTTTTGCTTCACCAGCAACGGCCTTAGCAAGTAAGGTTTTACCCGTACCTGGAGGACCAACCATTAATACGCCTTTAGGAATACTACCGCCAAGTTTTTGGAATTTAGATGGATCACGTAAGAAATCAACAAGCTCTGTTAGATCGTCTTTAGCTTCATCACAACCGGCAACATCTGCGAAGGTGGTTTTAATTTGGTCTTCACTCATTAAGCGTGCTTTACTCTTGCCAAACGACATAGCACCTTTGCCACCGCCGCCTTGCATTTGACGCATGAAGAAAATCCATACCCCAATTAGTAATAACATTGGGAACCATGAAATTAAGATGCTCGCTAAGAATGATTGCTCTTCTGGCTTCACACCTTTTACATTCACATCACTTTTTAATAAGTCATTAAGAATGTCTTTATCATAAATAGGCATGATCGTTTGAAAGCGATCGCCATTGGTTTTAGTGCCAGTAATTGTGCCACTGGTACTTTCGATTGCCACTTCTTGTATAGCGCCACTTCGGGCATCTTTTACAAATTGACTGTAACTAGTTTGACGGTCTGTTTGATCGCCACCATTAAAGCTCTGAAATACTGACATTAGCACAACTGCAATGACCAGCCAGAGTATTAGATTTTTCGCCATATCGCTCAAGGGGTTAACCTCTTGTATCCAATTAATTTAAATTCAACTAAACGCCTGACAACTGTACTACAGTTTGTAGCCTGTCGCTACTATATATACTTCACGTGATCGCGCACGTGAGGCGTCGGGTTTACGGATTTTTACAGTTTTAAAGCTATCACGCACTGTTTTTAAGAATTCATCAAAGCCTTCACCTTGGAATACTTTAACAACAAATGCACCATTTTTCTTTAAAACTTGGCTACACATATCTAATGCTAATTCCACTAAATACATGCTTCCAGCTTGGTCAACGGAGCTATTACCACTCATGTTTGGTGCCATATCAGAGAGCACCACATCAACATTTTTACCATTAATGCGATTTAATAACGCATCTAAAACAGCTTCTTCTCGGAAATCTCCTTGCAAAAAATCAACGCCGGCCAATGAATCCATAGGTAATATATCACAAGCGATCACCTGCCCTTTATCGCCTACTTTTTCTGCTAAATACTGTGACCAGCTTCCCGGCGCAGCTCCCAAATCAACAACAGTCATGGCTGGGCGTAGTAATTTATCTTTATTTTGGATCTCGTCGAGTTTAAAAATCGCACGAGAGCGCCAACCTTTCTTTTGTGCCTCGTGAACATAAGGATCATCAAAATGTTCCTTCAACCATCGCTGTGAACTGGCCGAAAGTTTCTTATTCGTCATAAATTAACACGCAACTAATTAGTAATATTCTCTAGATGGCGTTAGAATACCCTTAATTCAAGCCATATTCAGCAAAATTTGTAACAACATGAAATTATCGAACAAACAAAAGCAGTTTTTAAAAGGTCAAGCACACTCTCTAAAACCAGTTGTACTTCTTGGTTCTAACGGTTTAACTGAAGGTGTATTAGTTGAAATTCAAAGCGCTCTAGAAATCCACGAACTTATTAAAGTAAAAGTACCTACTGATGATCGTGAGACTAAAGCACTGATTTTTGAAGCTATTATTCGTGAAACCGGTGCTGAGAAATTACAGTCAATCGGCCACACCCTTGTGCTTTATCGCCAAAGCGAAGAAAAGAAGATCCAATTACCACGTAATTAATTTTCTATTCCGCTATAAAAAAACCAGCAATTGCTGGTTTTTTTATATCTGCGACGCAACTGCAATAAATTGTAAATAAATATATTACATTGCTCAAAAATTCATCTTCATATCACTCAACTGATAACCTTGCGCTTCGCTTTGTAAGATAAAATAGCGGTTAAATTCAGTTTCAGGCATCTTTTCAACATCTATTTGCGCTATTAATTTTGCCAATTCTGCCAATTCTGCCGTGGTATTACTATGGCCTACAATCACCACTACGCCATCTTGCGCTAAAACAGTGTGTTTAAATGCGGCTAAGTCACGAGGGTCGTAGCTTTGAATTGTAATATTAAAATGTTCAGCAATAGGAGTTGCGGTCTCGATAGTGCGATTATAGTCCGTACTAAAAACTGCTGTTGGCTGGACTTTACTAAGCAGACTCACTAACTGCTGCGCCCGTTGCTTGCCGGCATCCGTAAGATGGGGATCGTTGCCTGTTAATTTTTCACTATGGCGAAACAAAAAAATACTTTGCGGTGCTGCTGTTAAATTCGCAGTAAACAGTAATATTACGCTCGCTAAAATATAGTTCATTTGTCTTCCTCTTTATACATTGCTAGTTGTTGTGAGCGTTTGAATAGCAACACACGATCAATAAACTCTGTGGTTAATTCATTAATGATACCGGTTTCGGCGTTAAGGATCAGACTGAAACCTATGTTTAAGTGCGGTATTACTACAAGGTCACTGCGATATCCTTGCACCCAGCCGCTATGATAGTAAATGGTTTCATTATCATATTCGTAAACCCGCCAGCCTAAGCCATAATAGGCCTCGCTAAGGTGCTTTTTCCACACTCGACGCCGTAACTCTTTTTTTGTATGCGTATAAGGACGAGTTTGACTGGCTAGCACTGCACTGGATAATACCGTTGGGTAATATCCTAACTGCGCTTTTAACCAAATAGCCATATCACTGGCACTAGCATTAACGCCGGCTGCGGGAAGTACCTTGTAATAATTTTTTTTCAATTTTGCGGTATGCCAGCGTTTGCGCCCTCTTACATGGGGATGAGCATAATTATCATCTGTTACCATCGCGGTATAACCCAGGCTTGCATCATTCATATTTAATGGTGAAAATATAAATTCACTCATCCACCGAGAGTAATCCAATTTAGTACTGCTTTTGATCACTTCAGCAATTAAGCTAAACATCACATTTTGATAGCCATAGCACTGCCCTGGTTGGCAGATAGGTTCAACACTCAACAACTTTTGCACTATATCAGGGTAACTCATTCTTGATTCAATCAAGTTATCATACGCATTAGGTACTAAACCGCTGGAGTGACTGAGTAAGTGAAAAACTTTTAAATTATTTTTGTAATCCGTATTGGCGAAGGCTGGAATAAATTTACTGACAGGGTCGTCTAAAGCAAACTTCCCCTCATTGGCTAACTTTGCACTGAGTGAGCCTGCAAACGTTTTAGATACCGATGCTAAGCGAAACCGAGTATGGGCATTGACTGCTAAGCCCTTATTTAGCTTTGTTACCCCAAACCCTTGTATATGCGTATCATCAGGGCCATTAACTATCGACAACGCAGCCCCTGGGATCCCTTTGCTTTTTAATTTATGTTCGAGATGTTGTGTATAATCATTGACAAATTCTTGCCACTGTTGCTTGCTGGCATGAACCTGCGATTGAAATAAAACTAACGTGATAACGAAAAAAAAGGAGTTGATTAACGACACAAAAGGCTTCATTTTTTATTATTTTTATCTAGATTAAGACATTCTTAGCTTTATAATACCATGAAGTTTTATTAAGACTAACGTACAATATTCCGATTATCGAGCTTTCAAAGGGTTTTAAAGTGTTCATACGTTATTTATCAATAGTTTTTTTTACTTTCATTACAACGGCCTGTGTCACTGCGCCGCCACCTGCTGCGCCTTTAGAAATGCCACTCAAACCGCAATTAAAAAGCCAAAGCTATCAAGTAGCCTATGAAACCGAACATGCTTCACCGAAAGTAAAATCAGTACAATTACCAGCGCATAAAATTACTCGTAACCAAACTGTGCAAGTTATTGCCGATAAAGCAAGTGTCACGGATACCCTATTTAAACAAATAACTGATGCATTAACGACTATGAACTTACGTGTCGTTGATCAAGGCAATAGTGATTATACCCTAGCTATACACCAGCTAGAGCTCAACTTTATTGAAGATACTGAATATCAAATACAACCACCGAATAAAGCGTATCCTTTATTTGCGCAAATAACACAACTGTATCCGATCCAACAATGCTCAACCATCAATGCAGAGGTTAGCATGCGCCTGATCCATCGTGCATCAGGTGATGTAGTGTGGTTTGGAAAATCCTCAATCGACAGTGCAAGCTTCCACCGCGAACCACTTATTTACAGCTTCAGTGATGAACAAGTGATCAGTAATGAGCTTGAAGTAGCCACTTTTATCCATCAACAAAATACTGAGCAAGCACGTCTTGCCCGTGCCAATCAAGAAGTCAGTATACCAAGCTATAAAACCATTTCTAAAATGACCAGTTTAGCTAAACTTCAAGGACCGTGTAATCGCACTGAAGTGAGTGCTCTAACACCGATGATGCACTATTATCTGAGTAGTATTTTGATCGATAAAATTAAAGTACACTAAGTTCATGTCTGCAGAATGACTACTGGCTACAATTTTTTACAGATCAAAGGAACTCTTTGACAATATAATACACTTAACAACTGCTTAATTTATTTGGATCATGGATGCAACGTAAACAACACACTCTACAGAAACTACTGTTATTACTGATCAGTGTGGGTTTATGGAGCACCTCTAGCAATGCCAGCAATCGCTATTATGCTGATAATACCTTAGAGCCTACCTCAGGCTTTGCTTGGGATTGGAGCGCGGGTGCGGGCTATTATGTTGAAGATTCTTATTTAGTTGGAATGGATTCTTACAGTGACGGCCTAGAACTTGATATTAACCTTGCTATTTCTTACGAACGCTTTTATTTAGATATTGATCATAGCCAACTCAGTGGCGGCATTATTATTGGTTATAGCATCATCAATAAGTATGATTGGGATCTTGATATTCTTGGCACTAATATGCAAGCTGGGTTTGATGAAACAGGACTCGACTTTTATAGCAGTGGAGTGGTGTCAGAACTTAAAGGAATACGAAGCCGAAAAAGTGACTTTGATACTGGCTTACGCCTTACCCGCCGCTTTGAAAACTCACAAATCTCTTTTGAATACTTACATGACATTTCCAGTGCTCATAATGGCTGGGTTGTAAATAGCTTTTTTAGTCATATTTTACCATGGCAAAACTGGGAGTTTCGCACCGGTGTTGGTATCAGCGCTTACTCAGCTGATTTCACCAATTACTATTTTGGCATTACAACAGAGGAAGCCACCGCTACTCGTGCGGTCTATCAAACAGACACCGCAATGAGTATGATTTTTGAATTCCACGCCGAGTACCCACTCAATCAACACTGGGTATTTTTAGGTGGCTGGCTATCTACCTGGTTTTCAAATGAAATTTCCAACAGTCCCATTGTATCTCAGGATTATCAGCATAAAGCCATGGTAGGCGTGCGCTATGTATTTTAAAACCACAGTAATTTTATTACTGTTACTTAACACAAAGCCGTTATTGGCCGATGGCGAAGAACCGCACGACAGTAGTTTAATTGCATTGCCCGATACCTGTGTTGCACTGCGAGAAGGACGCAGCTGCTATGCTGATATTGAGTTAAGCTGGCAACAAACTAGCATCGGTAATTACTGTTTACGTGATGCAACATCGAAGCATATTATGCAATGCTGGCTTAGACAAAATAGCGGGAAGTTAAATTATGCTTTTGATTCTGTTGAAAGCATTTCATTTGAGTTAATAAACAGCGATACCGGTAAGATCATTGCATCAAAACAAGTACAGTTGCAATGGGTGTATCAAAATCGCCAAAAGAAACGCCGCTGGCGGCTTTTTTAAAACGAGATAAAGCATGAATAATTACGGCACAATATTACTTGTTGAAGATGACGGCTCTTTAGCCCAGTGGGTGGCAGAGTATTTAACTGAGCAAGGCTACACAACTCATATTTGTGAGCGAGGCGACCAAGTTGTCAGTCATGTAAAAGAGCTCAAGCCTGACTTAATTTTACTCGACATTATGCTCCCCGGCCAAGACGGTATTAGTGTCTGTCGTGAACTACGTCAATTTTACCAAAGCCCTATTATTATGCTAACCGCTCGAGACGAAGAAATGGACGAAGTGATTGGTCTTGAAGTCGGTGCCAGTGATTATATAATGAAACCGGTCAGGCCGCGTGCATTACTAGCGCGGATCAAAGCGGCGCTGCGCGCCAATAACGATAATTCGGAGTCGCAAGCGGATGATACCATTATTCAGGTAGGCTCTTTAAAAATTGATACACAATCTCGCAATGTTTTTATTAATGATATTGATCAAGGGGTATCCAGCGCTGAGTACTTATTACTGCATTATTTAGCCTGTAACGCAGGGCAAGTTGTGTCGCGAGATGCTGTATTCAAAGCAACCAAGGGCCGTGAATATGATGGCCTTGATCGCAGTGTCGATGTGCTCATTTCTGCGCTGCGTAAAAAATTTAATGATGATCCCCAGCAACCTGAAAAAATTAAAACAATTTGGGGGCGAGGCTATTTACTCGTCGCAAGCGCTTGGTGATCGCCGCTAAGGTATACTGGCGAACGCTATGAAAAAGTTTTATCTTTCCTTATTAGCCAGTGCCCTGCTCTCGATTGTGATATTAGGTTGGTTAATTGATGCTTTTAGTCAGCAAACTCATACCTCGCAGGATGAGTTTGGCTTTCAAAGTAAACTTTTAATGGGCTTCAGCCAGCAAATTGCCAGCCAACCCTTCATGCAAAGAGCAGACTACACCGCCTTACTTGCACAACAGTTTTCGTTGGGATTAAGTTATCGAGCCACGCAATCTTTAGCGCTGCCACCATCACTGCTAGAAGAGATCAATGCTGAAGGCGGACTGATTTTAGAAGATCAAGAAGGGTATTACCTACTCTACAGTAATGATTTGCTTGCGCCTTTTCATCTTAAATTACGTTTAGAAAAACCCCACGAACAAGATCAACAAAATGATATGTTACTTACCTTAATGTTTTACGCTGGGTTATGTGTGTTTATGGGGTTTATTATTGCACCATTAGCTAAACGACTAGGCGTGGTTAATGACGCAGCTAAAAAGTTTGCCAGTGGCGACTTACATGCTCGCATTCGGGTATCCCATTTCACTTACATTAAAGATGTTGAGCTTACTTTTAACCGCATGGCAAGCCAGATCGAAAAATTACTCGATGAAAATAAACTGATGGCCTCGAGTTTATCTCATGATATACGCACCCCCATTGCCTGCCTACGATTTGGCTTAGATGCGGCACTAGATAGTCATAGCGAAGAAAAAATAAAACATTATTTAAATCGTATGGAAGCTGATTTAGACCAAATGGAATCAATGTTGAAAAGTTATTTAGCATTTGCCACGCTTGAGCAAAAAGCCAACCAACTGACCTACTCACACACTGAGTTAAACAGCTACCTAAGCACCCTAATACAACAACTAGAGCCTAAGTTAGTACAGCAACAACTTGATTTACAACTTATCTGTCATGATAATTCTCATATTTATGCAGATTTACACTGGTTAGCACGCGCAATCACTAATCTGCTTAGCAATGCCTGTGACTTTGCCAAACAAAAAATTATTCTCACAGCATCAATGAAAGAGCAAACACTGATAATCACTGTTGAGGATGATGGTCCAGGTATCGAAGAGCAAAATTGGCACAAAGTTTTTAGTCCTTTTTTTCAAGAACAGAGTCATCGCAATCGAGCCGATCAAAGTTATGGCCTAGGACTTGCCATAGTAGCTAAAGTAGCTGATTGGCATCATGGCAGTGTAAGCGTAAATCGCAGTAAGCAGCTAGCGGGTGCATGCTTTACCCTTAAAATACATAACCCAGAACAATTGTAACTTTTATGTTACAGTTTACATTATCATAAATCACCTCATTATGATTAGATAACAACAACTTAAATTATAAATGTTAACAGCATTGGCATTCTAAGTTTTGTAAATACAGTCAGGCGTTAATTCTTCACGGCTGCAGTTAAAAATAAGAGCTTTTTATTTTTTAACATTTACAGTAGATTGTCAGCGCCGTCACTATATAGAGAAGAAAAAATAATTATGAGCGCAGTCAGAGGGGAGTTTAGCTCCCGTTTTGGATTCATTATGGCCGCAGCAGGATCTGCAGTAGGTCTTGGTAATATCTGGGGTTTCCCAACACAGACAGCCAGCAATGGAGGCGCGGCCTTTTTAATTGCTTACCTTGTATTAGCATTTTGTTTAGCTTACCCAGCACTGATGGCAGAGCTAACAATTGGTCGCCATGGTCAAGCCAATGCGGTTAGTTCATTGCGGAAAATTTCAAATAACCCGCTCCAAAAACGTTTTGCGTTTGTGGTCGGTTTTGGTGGTATCATATGTGCCGGACTGATCCTCAGCTTTTATGCCATTGTCGCCGGTTGGATGATCAGTGCCACTCTAGAGCCCATTGCGACTTTAGTGGGCAGTGAGAGCTCTTCAACTTGGTTGAGTGAGCAGTCACTCTCTAGAAACCTTATATTTACTGCTGGATTTATTATTCTTACTGTCGCAATCATTAGCCGCGGAGTAGAAAATGGCATTGAAAAATGGTCAAAACGCCTAATGCCCGCATTGCTGACTATTTTATTTGCACTGATTGTTTATGTGATGATGCAAGAAGGCGCTATGACAGGCCTAAAAGCCTACTTAGTGCCTGATTTCAGCTCTATTTTAGACCCTGAATTACTTGTTAGTGCACTGGGACAAGCGTTCTTTTCGTTGTCATTAGGCACTAGTGTGATGATCATTTATGGCTCCTACATTAGTAAAAAAGAAAATTTAGTCTCACTTGGCGCCTACGTTACCCTTATTGATGTGTTTATTGCTTTTGTTGCTGGGTTACTAATTATCCCTGCGATGTACGTTGCGCAGGCACAAGGGGTGGAAATATTCTCAGCTACTGGAGAGTTGCTTTCTGAAGACACTTTAGTATTTCAAGTATTACCCGCTCTTTTTGATGGCATGGGCACCATTGGTTTATTCGTTGGCTTTGCCTTTTTTGCATTGATGAGTATAGCTGCACTGACATCGTCTATTTCAATGCTTGAAGCACCGGTTTCGTATGCGGTAGAGCGCTTTGATCTTGGCCGTGTAAAAGCCACTTGGTTAATAGGAACGATTATAGCATTGGTGAGCTTTACGATAGTCCTGAACTTTAATGCGCTGTTTGGTTTAGTTATTGCGCTCACAACTAAATTTGGTCAGCCTATTCTTGGTTTAATGTGTTGCTTGTTTGTCGGCTGGATTTGGTATCGCAACTCACTATTAAACGAAATACAACAAGGCTGCCCAGAAGTTGCTACCAGCCTATTTTGGAAAATATGGCCATGGTATATTAAATTCATTTGCCCAATTGCAATTGGTTTAGTGTTTGTCAGCTCGCTATTAGGCTAACTCAAAAAACCGCTCTTTACACGGAGCGGTTTTTTAAAATCATATCTTGATGTGCAATACCATCTTCTAAATAAGGCTCGCCAATACACTGAAAACCCAGCGACTGATAAAACGCGAGTAAATAGGTTTGCGCGCCAATGTATATATCCTTGTTCGGCCAATGCGTAAAGCAACACTGGATCGCCTCTTTAACCAATAACACTGCCAACCCCTTACCCCGTTGTGATTTTTCAACCAGCACGCGACCAATAGCGCTGTACTGCTCATTTTTCTCATAACAACGTGCGTATGCAGCTAATTGTTCAGCCTCGAGCCAATAGAGATGCTGAGTTGTTGCAGTGCAATCGATATCGTCTAATTCAGGGTATGGGCATTGCTGCTCAACTACAAATACATCGACCCGCGTGCGCATGATAGTAAACAGTACCTGCGCAGACAGTTGAGAAAATGGTTTTGTTGTTAATCGCATAAAAACTCCTAACATAAAAAAAGCCCAGTCAATACTGGGCTACTTATTACGCTTAGCTAACTAACCGAGCTCTGAATAGCTAGGCAAGCAAACGTTCTAATTGATCACATAAATGCGAAAGATTAACGTGATCATGTTCAATCGTCAGGTCAACATAGCCATCACCACGAAAACCACGGTCAAGCTCAATTAAAACATGAGTTTTATGAGCTTCAGGCACAAACGATAGTTCAATCTCTTGAATACCGAACAAGCTACGGCTATTTGGTTTATATTCCAGCTCTTGATAACAACCAGAGACAGAGTTAAACGTACTAGCACGTAAGAAGCCCTTTTCAACATCCGCTTTTACCAAGCTAAAACCCAGTTTATCCATCGCTTGCATAAAAGTAGTTACGGCATCATTTGGATAAATATGAAGATGATCTTTATCCGTAGGATCAAGTGCTAAATCAATATCTAAACCTGTTTCAAGCCAAACATGTGATTGGTTATAACCGGCGTTGATTTCGGTGATCGGTGTTTCTGAATGTAAGCGCGCTTCAAACGGAATGTGTTTTTGCTGACCCGGTTCAATTGTACCAATATCGGTTATACGCCACTTATCAATAATATGATTGGTAAAATAAGCACCGTCTTCACCTTCCACTTTTACGCGCGTCATTAATGCTAAATCAAGACCTGTTATTGCTTGGCTAACATCCCCTGCGGTGATCACTATTTGGGCATTAAATAGTTGCCCAGGTTGTAAATGCTCAGTTTCAAGCACGGTATCTACTGTTGCTGCACCAATACCGACTGATGCAAGAATTTTTTTAAACATCTATTTCTCCTTAAGCTTAATTCACCTAAACCTGAATCACGCTTAAATTCCTTTGTTACTGCATCTTAACCATATTTAAAAGCTGCTGTCAGTGAAAAAATAACTATTTTTTGAGTTTTTAGCAGAATAATTAACTAAACGAGTGTTTTTCATACACAGGTATATCTCTATGCGCGCAATTTATATGCATAATATACACGAATGATTTTCAAAAATGCTGATATTTCGCTACACTAGGTAACCAAATGAAGTGATATTAAGAATTATGGAACTATTATATTTTGCTGTCGCATTTGTGTGTGGCTTTGCCGTGTACCAACTTAAACTTCCTCCGCTAATCGGTTTTTTGATTGCTGGCTTTGTACTGAACTTATCTGGCTTTAAAACCACTGAGCTACTTAATACGATTGCTAATTTAGGGATCACGTTATTACTATTTAGTATTGGTCTGAAACTAAAAGTTAGCCATCTTATTAAGCCACAAGTTTGGGCCCCTGCCTCTTTACATATTATTATTAGTAGCGCTATTTTTTGCAGTTTGATGCTGTTCTTAGGCGCACTTTCGTTGCCATTATTTGCAGACCTAAGTTGGCAAAGTGCGTTGCTTGTTGGTTTTGCTTTTAGCTTTTCTAGCACAGTTTTTGCTGTAAAAGTACTTGAAGAACGTGGCGAAATGGCCAGCCTTCACGGCAAAATAGCCATTGGTATTTTGGTTATGCAAGATATCTTTGCAGTGATATTTTTAGCCATCAGCACAGGTAAAATCCCCAACGGTTGGGCTTTTGCGCTATTAGTTGCCTTGCCATTATTACGCCCAGTCATGTTTTGGGTGTTAAATCGTTCTAAACATGGTGAGCTATTACCTTTGTTTGGCTTTTTCTTTGCACTTGTCGTTGGCTATCATGCATTTGAATTTGCAGGCTTGAAAGGTGATTTAGGCGCGTTGATCATCGGTATGATCTTTGCTCCTCATAAAAAAGCCAGTGAGCTTGCAAAATCACTACTTAATTTAAAAGAAATTTTATTAGTTGGGTTTTTCTTAACAATTGGTTTAGGTGCTGATCTGACGCTCAACTCATTACTTATAGCGCTTATTATTGTATTGGTGCTACCAGTCAAAGTTGCCCTGTATTATGTACTAACGAATGCCTTTAAGTTACGCGCTCGTACTTCTTTATTAAGTGCTTTTAGTCTAGCTAACTACAGCGAATTTGGCTTGATAGTCTGTATGGTTGCTGCCAGTAGCGGGTTAATCACCTCTGAGTGGTTGGCTGTTATGGCTATTGCAGTATCAATGACCTTTATCATTGCATCCCCACTAAATAAACGTTCAAACGAAATTTATGTAAAGATCGAAGCTTGGCTCATGCGTTTTGAAAGCCCTACTCGCTTAGCAGAAGAACTTCCTGTGAACTTAAATGACACCAAGATTGTTATTTTTGGTATGGGTCGTATTGGCACCGGTGCATATGAAACAATTAACATCACCCATCCTGGCGTTGTAGCGGGTATAGATATCAAACCTGAAGTGGTCGAAAAGCATGTTACACGAGGTCGTAAGGCACTCTTGGCAGATGCAACCGATCCAGACTTTTGGCAACGGGTAAATCACTCCCATGTAGAGATGATCATGCTCGCGATGCCGAAACATATGCAGAACATTTTTGCTTTAGAGCAATTGCGTGCTTCGGGTTACCAAGGTCAAGTTACTGCCATTGCTAACTATCCAGATCAGCAAAAAGAATTAGAAGATATGGGCGTTGACTCTACTTATAACTTCTATTTAGAGGCCGGTAGCGGCTTCGCTGAGCATGTAAAACAAAAATTATTTCCATAATATAGAAAGGTTCTCAGTACCACAAAAGGTACTGAGAACTATTTTCATTTAATTTTCATATCCTTATATATAGCCGCCTGAAACAATCCCGCAGAAGTCCCCAAATAAGAGTCAAGCGCATTTACAAAGCTTTACATCCAGATTGGCATTTACCCATGAAAAAAGAGTAAACTGCACTTGTTGAGTAATACGTAAGTATCTATTTTTAGCACAAAAAAAGCCTTCTCATGTTTGTGTATACGTATTTATCGGCATTTTGTCTTTTACTATTAAATAAGGTTTTTAGATGAAAAATAAGTTTGCTACACAGTTTCAGACAGTGGCGGATGATGTAAATAACCCAAAACTGGTTGAACTTCAAAATCGCCTTGATGAAATACAAAGAAATGGAATGACAGCGTTAACAATGCGCGCAGTGCTATTTCAAAAAATGCTCGATATATATCAAGTGCCGGAAAATCATTTCTTGCGTGATAGCGAAACACCAAGCCGCATCGATGATCCGTCAATTATAAACAAACTTAAACAACTTGGATTTACCAAAAAGCATCAATACCAGATCCATTAGTAATTATGAGGGCCCTACTCTCCCTCATTAAATAGGCTGTTTCTTGCCCGTCACAGCCTATTTTCTCTCTCTCTTTTGTAATACACTTCACGCATAACCTAGCAAACTAAGTTAACCATGGATCCAGAGCTTTTAAAAATAGCGATTAATACAAAAATGCCATTTGGTAAATATGCAGGCCGCCCTTTGCTGTTATTACCAGAACCATACTTAGTCTGGTTTAAGCAGCAAGGATTTCCTCACGGCACACTCGGTGCTCAATTAGCAATGATGTATGAAGTTAAACTCAATGGCTTGGAGCAGATGCTCATGCCGCTTTTAAAAACACATAAATAAATTAAAAGTAATAAATAATGGAACTTACTTAGCAAAGTGAAGTCTACTCTTTTGCTACTTGTTGATTTTGGTTTTAACCGCAGAAAAGCGCCTATTAGGCGCTTTTTTTTTGAGTATCAATTTAGCCACAGATATAGCAATAGAAAAGGAGTTACTTACCCTGAACTCTGGTTACTTAGGCAAATAGATTGTAAATTTGGCGCCACCTAATTCTGAATTCGATATCGAACAGCTGCCTTGGTGCCAAGACACTATTTTTGCCACAATGGCTAAACCAAGCCCAAAGCCTCCAGTCTTTTTATCGCGACTTTTATCAAGTCGGGCAAAAGGTTTAAACACTGCATCCCATTGTGATTGTTCAATGCCAGGGCCATCGTCTTCGACCGATAAAATTAACTGCCCAGTATTTTCAACTAAGCTAATTCGCACTTCGTGACGAGCATATTTCAACGCATTGCCTACTAAGTTTTGGATACTGCGGGCGATAAAGTGACTGTCACAAGTGTAACTGCATAAAGCTGGTAATTGCATATTGAGTTTTATTTGCGTAGCAAAATCAAGTTTAGTGACAACACTTTCTACTAGCTGCACTAAGTTACATGTTTGCACCGTAAGATTAGGTTGTTGGCTATCAAGGCGAGCATAATCAAGCATTTCTTTAACTAACGACTCTAACTCCACAATATCTAATTGCATGTTATCGATATATTCAAAGGCTTTTTCGTCAGCTACTTTATCCTCAAGCATTGCCAACGCAAATTTTAAACGTGCCAGTGGCGTTCTAAACTCATGCGATACCGACGATGTAAGTTCTTGTTGAGCGGTTAATAAATGCTGAATACGCTGCTGCATAGCACTTAAGGTGTCGGTAATTGGTAAAAAGAATGATTTCGAGGTGGCGCTCAGCTCAAAGTCTTGTGATCCACCAACGGCTTCACAGGCCAGTCGCAACTTAGCAAAATCACGCCACAGTAAAAAACTCCATAAGCCAACAGGGATCCCAACGACACACAATAATAATAGATAAGGCCAAACGGATGAGAATACTGGCGCAGAAACGGTAATTGGACCCACTTGCAATAATTGCTCATTATCAACAACGATATACCAGATAGCTCGCTGTTGTTGATCAAATAGATAAATATAATTATGTAGGTTAAGTTCTTGTTGTTGTTGTGCGGGCAACATTAGGTCTTGTTTTTGTACTATTTCACTTTGAAAGCGAGTGGCTATTTTAGTAAGCCCTTGCGGGGTTTGCGCTAATAGCCATAGGGATTGACCAAACTCATCATCGAGCGCAATTTGTTGTTGGCTATCTTCGTACGGCCAAAGTTGTTCAATTACCCCACTGACTAAAAACAAGGAAACTATAATGTACAAATATAAACTTGCGAATAGTTTCCCCATTAATAATTACATACCCCATGCATCGGAGACAAATAAGTAGCCTTGTCCCCAAACGGTTTTAATACGGTATGGTTTATCGCTGTTATCACCTAATTTTTTACGGATCCGCGATACGCGTACATCTACGGTGCGGTCTAATCCATCATATTGGCGACCGATCATGTGTTGATGAACATGTTCACGACTTAGTACTTCACCGGAATTTGAAGCTAATAGCCACAGTAATTCAAATTCATGGGAAGTGAGGGTGATTTCGTTATTCTTTAAGCGAACAATACGGCTGGTTTTATCAATACATAAATCGCCAAATTGTAATTCCTCTGGCGCTTTTACTGATGCTTGGCCACGGCGTAATAGCGCATTAATACGGGCAAGCAATACTCTTGGCTCAGCTGGCTTAATAACATAATCATCGGCACCAAGTTCCAAACCAATGACTTGATCAAAGTCTTCACCTTTGGCGGTCAACATTAATATTGGTAAGCTAAATTTATCTCTCACTTGACGACAAACACTAAAGCCATCTTTACCTGGCAGCATTACATCGAGGATCATCAAATCAACCGGATTGTTTTCAAGGTAACTAAACACTTCATCGCCACGGTCTAGCACCGCCACTTCAAGGCCATTATTTTCAAGATAGTCACGGGTTAATTGCTGTAACCCTAAATCATCTTCTACAAGTAAGATCTTTGCCATTTGCAGCTCCAAGATTAAAAAAAGCTCCACGGAGAACGTAATCGGCGCCGAGTTGTTTTAGCGCGAGTGCTCTGTACTTCAATGCGTGTTGTCGCCAGTAATTCATCCGTGTGAGGATTGACTAGGGAGTATATGGTTTCAACCTGAACACGCGCTTTATGATTGAATTCTTCTAAGGTAACCTGTTGCCAACATTGCAGTTGTTGATCTTCGCTGTATAAACAAACGTCCATTTTATGGGGCATATTTAAAGCAAATTTTACATCAACATCGCAAAAGTCTTGTTGTTCGGAAACCACACAGACTTTTGGAGTAACTGTTAATATATCTTTTTTTGCGGCAGCTAACTTTGGCCATACCAACAAAAAAATGACGCACGCACCAAGTTGTAAATACTTCATATTAAAAAATATGATCAAACCCTATAAAGGCAGTCAGAGAATACGTTTGTTCAAACAGCGGACTGTCGTCAGCTAAGGCGGAATAATCATAATAAGCCAGATGAAAACGCAATGAGTTGGCTCCATTTAAGGGCCAGCGGGCATCTATTTTAGCATAAGGCTGCCAACTACTGCCAACCTCAATTGCACGAACTGGAGACTCTTTTTCTGTTAAGCCATAAAAATATGTATTCAGTGCTGCCGATTTATACCAGATGCCAATAGTCGGCTTAATCTGTAACTCACCAATGTTCTTGTGCATTTGCCACTGCAGTGCACTTCGCCACCCGTCATACACTCCGGATACATCAGCTAATGCCTGCACGGAAAATACATGCTGCTGATAGCTATAATGGTAACTCAGGCCAGCATCGAGTGCCCATTTACGTTTATTAAGCTCACGGATATCTAGACTAGGTTGTTGGATTTGAAGTTCATTTTCACTGTTCGTAAATGAACTTTCTGATCTTAATGCAAAAATGTTACTTGGATGCCAATCAACAAAAAAACGAGTTTCCGAATTAAACTCAGTGACTAAATTAAAGGTATGTGGGGAGTCTTGTATCAGGCTATAGCCTAAGCGACCATTATCAAAAAAGAACTGTTCACCGTAATAAGCTATATCTGGGATCAACACTAATGGTAAATCACCTCCACCAGCTAATGGATTTGTTATGACTCCTAATCCCGTGTTAAGGCTCAAGTGCCACTGCCCTGTTGTTATATCCTGCACAGGCTCAATTTCTGATGGCTGTGCAAAACAAGGTACTGTAAGCCATACAGAGATGCAAAGCGCAGTAAGAATATTAACTATCGACTTCATTGTTGTTATTTATGCCAAAAGAGACAACCCAATATCGTTATCATAGCAAGGTATTAATAACTAATCCCTAGACGATTACAATCATTCACACTTTTGATACATATGGAACGATTCAAGGTAAATAAACTTTACATCTGCGTATTTAGACTCGGCTAAGGAGCTAAGCTATTAACGTTTTTCAGTGATTGAGCAATCTCCCATAATGCATTTAACGCGGCATCTGGTAACTCTTTACGTAATACTGCCAAACCAATCTCAAACCCGGCAGGGGCCTCTTTTTGATCACTGATCACCTGAACGCGATCTTTTAATGGGCTATTATCTAAAACAATTTTTGGCACCATGGCAATGCCTAGCCCTAAACTCACCATTGACACCATAGCTTCATGCCCCGCTACTTGCGCATAGATCTTTGCATTAATACCGTGCTTACGCCACCACAGCTCTAACCTTTGACGAGTAAAACCTTGCTCTGGCACTATAAACTCAAGCTCAGACCAATCTATCTTATCGCCAAACTGGGCCAGTTTTTCAGTGAGCAACGACGGAATACGTGGCGCGATAAATACCAAGGATGAATAACCAATACTGGCAAATGCAATTTGCGTCGGTAATTTATCAGGCTTTGCGGCAATTGCCATGGCTTCGTGTCCGTCAAGCACACGGTTTATTGCCACTGCGGGATCGCCAGTATTAAGCTTTATTTCTATATGTTGATGTTGCAAACGCAGTTGCTCTAATAGTTGATGCAAAAAACTATAAGAGGCCGTTACTGAACAGTAAATGCTTACTTTACCGTAAATAGTTTGCTCAGGATTTTGTACATTTGCTCGAAAACGCTGCCAATTAGCTAACGTAGCCGTTGCATAGTCGATAAACGATTCTCCTTCAGCTGTTAACTTTACACTGCGATTATCGCGACTGAATAATGCGACTCCAACTTCATCCTCTAACTGTTTAATATTGCGACTTAAGGTGGGAGCACTTATGTGGCATAACTCGCTGGCACGGGCAAAATGTAAGGTTTTGGCAAGTGCCAGAAAGTAATGTAATCGTTTATGGTCCATAGTGATCCCAATAGTTAGCGGTTATTAATTAAAGCATTTCATTTTTTGAAATACTTTAATGCAAATATATCATTTTACGCAAGGGTAAAAATTCCTTATGGTGACTTTAAGCAAAGCAGCAAGCGCTTGCATCTAACAAATACGAAATTTATAGGATACTAACAATGGCGAATTATTTTAATACTCTTCCCTTACGCGAGCAGTTAGCACAACTAGCACAATGTGAATTTATGGATCCGGCTGAATTTGCCGATGGTGTTGAAGCACTTAAAGGCAAAAAACTTGTTATTGTTGGGTGTGGTGCACAAGGTTTAAACCAAGGACTGAACTTACGAGATTCAGGTTTAGATGTTGCCTACACATTGCGTGATTCTGCAATCAGCGAACGTCGTCAATCATTTCTTAATGCGTCAGAAAATGGTTTTACTGTAGGTACTTACGAAGAATTGATCCCTACTGCTGATGTTGTGTTAAACCTAACACCTGATAAACAGCATACTGCGGTTGTAAACGCAATCATGCCGATGATGAAACAAGGCTCTACGCTTGCTTATTCACATGGCTTCAACATTGTTGAAGAAGGTATGCAAGTACGTGATGATATCACTGTAATCATGGTTGCACCTAAGTGCCCAGGCTCTGAGGTTCGTGAAGAGTATAAACGCGGTTTTGGTGTCCCAACTCTTATTGCTGTTCACCCAGAAAATGATCCTCAGGGACATGGTCTAGCCCAGGCTAAAGCTTATGCAGCGGGTACTGGCGGTCATCGCGCTGGGGTATTAAAGTCTTCATTTATTGCTGAAGTAAAATCAGACCTAATGGGTGAGCAAACAATTCTTTGCGGCATGTTACAGACAGGCTCAATTTTATGTTTTGATAAGATGATCGAAAAAGGTATAGATGCCGGTTACGCATCAAAACTAATTCAATACGGTTGGGAAGTTGTTACTGAAGCACTTAAATACGGCGGCGTTACAAATATGCTTGACCGTTTATCAAACCCAGCGAAAGTAAAAGCGTTTGAATTAAGTGAAGAATTAAAAGTAATCATGCGCCCGCTTTACAATAAACACCAAGACGACATCATCGATGGCACGTTCTCTCGTGTAATGATGGAAGATTGGGCGAATGATGATGCAAACCTTTTGAAATGGCGTGCAGAAACAGCTGAAACAAATTTTGAAAAAACCCCTGCCGGTGATGTTGAAATCACCGAACAAGAGTTTTTTGATAACGGTATATTGATGGTTGCAATGGTGAAAGCCGGTGTAGAATTAGCGTTTGAGACCATGACTGCTGCAGGTATTATAGCTGAGTCAGCATATTATGAATCGCTACATGAAACGCCATTAATTGCCAATACCATTGCACGTAAAAAATTATTCGAAATGAACCGCACGATCTCCGATACTGCAGAGTATGGTTGCTACTTATACAATCACGCATGTTTGCCACTGTTACAAGACTTTATGCAAAACATCGATACTGATGTGATTGGTAGAGGCTTAGGCGAGCGCTGTAATCATGTTGATAACCAAACACTAATTGCAATCAACAAGTCGCTGCGTGAGCACCCTGTTGAAATCATTGGTACCAAATTGCGTGGCTACATGTCAGCAATGAAGAAAATTGTTTAACCCTGGAAAGTAACAATTTCGCTTGTTAGAAACCAAGCCCACATGCTAAACGCAGTGGGCTTTTTCATTTTATTTACTTTGTCAAAATACATCTTAGAGTAAATTACAAACTGAGTACTTACTCTAATAGATGATGAACTGCATGAAAAAAACATGCTAAAATACCCGCATAATTTGTAAATTCAGTACCCACAATGTCGTATAAAACTCTTAGTATCACGCGTAAGATCACTATTTTAGGGATCGCTATTGCCCTGTCAGTTGCCAGCTTAATTGGCATTACGGCGCTGTTATCCGCCAAAACCATTATCGAACAACGGATGATACAATCTGAGTTGCCCAGTAAACTACACGCAATTAATAACTATATCAGCTTAGAAATAAATGAATTGCTTAGTGCGGCCGAACAAGTATCAAGTAATCATTTTATACTCGCGTGGGCAAATAGTCGTGATAACAATGATGACGTTTTAATCAAAGAATTAAATCGTCTGGTAAAACAATACGGCTTAGCAACCGCATCATGGGCAAATCGCGATACCGCGCAGTACTGGAATCAAGATGGCTTTTTAAGAGTATTAGATAGGCAGCAAGATGGCTGGTTTTTTGATTTTAAAAACGCCAATCAAGCTTACTCTATTAGCTTATATCAAGAGCCTAATGGCGACACAAAAATGTTTGTAAATCATCAACAGATCAATGGCATCGGCTTAACTGGACTGGCAAAAAGTATTGATGATATGCAGGCACTGCTAAATAAATTTACTATCGAGCAAACCGGTTTTGTATTTATCACTGACGATAAAGGCGTAATTAAACTCCATCAAGACGTTAATAAAGTAGAAAAAACAAATCTAGATAGCTTGTATGGTCATCAAGTAAGTGGTCAATTATTAACAAGCAATGAATTTAACTTGCAAGAAGTCGAACTCAATGGCGACACTTTTTTCCTAGCGGCGAGTCCGATTAAAAACACCCAACTCTATGTGGTTGCACAAGTACCAAAAACAGAAGTTTTTGCTGGGATCACTACATTACAATGGCAAATTTTAAGTTTTGCTATCGCAATTGCGCTGTTGGCATGTATCGTTAGTTTTTTACTGGCTCGTTCGTTAGCTTCACCGCTATCAAAAATGGCAGAGTTATTTACTCGTTTAGGATCTGGTGATGCCAATCTAGCTTACCGTTTACCTCACAGTGACCAGCCTGAGCTATCAGCATTAACGAATGGTTTTAACCAATTCATTGATAAAATTGAAACCGCCATTGCGCAAGTCTCCCACGAAAGTTTAAAAATTCGTCAAAGCTCAGATCAGGTATTTACTCAAGCCAAGCATAACTCACAGGCAATGGACAACCAAAAAGAGCAGACTATCTCTGTTGCAGCAGCAATCAACGAAATGGGTGCAACAGTGCAAGAAATTGCCCACAGCGCCGCAACTGCCGCAAAACTGACCGAAGATAGTAAAGCGAATACATTACAGAGCCACCAGCAAGTAGTGCAAAGCCAACAGAGTATTACCGCATTAGCCAGTGATATTGACACAATTGCGAGACAAGTGACTGAGCTTGCCAATAAAACCCAGACTATTGCCAGTATTGTTGACTCTATTCGTGGTATTTCAGAGCAAACCAATTTATTAGCACTAAATGCAGCAATTGAATCAGCACGTGCTGGTGAACATGGCCGCGGCTTTGCCGTGGTTGCGGATGAAGTACGAGCCTTAGCCAACCGTACGTCACAATCAACGACTGAAATTCAATCAATGATTGAAGAGCTCGCGAAAACAGCTACCAATGTGGTTGAACATATTGCCCAGTCCAAAGATAAAGCTCAACACAGCGTAGCAACAATGCAAAGCTCTGTGCAGTTGCTTGATGCCATTACCAATACCGCTAATGAAATTAATGATATGGCAACCTTGATTGCTACAGCTACTGAGGAGCAAAGTAGCGTGGTTGCTGACGTCGGCCGCAATATTGAACAAATTAGTGAGATCAGCGATATGGCAATGCGAGAACAAATTGATACCGAGCAGGCGATCAAAGGACTTGCAACCAGCGCACAAACCTTAGCAAGTTTAGTCGCCACCTTTGAAAAGCGCTGACACAGTTTGTAACATTTAACATCTACCCCGACTAAAAAACAGACTAAACTTAATAAGTCAGTAATTAGTTGGGGTATGATTATGACAATATTAACGCGGCTTTATAAGCTAGCAGTCATTGTGCTGCTTTTTAGTATCTCTGCCTGTACCAGTGTGAGTAATCAACCAATACTCATCCCGCCACCAGTGACTGAAAACCAATCTTTCACGCTTTACCCAGTAGAAAGTAGTGAACAGATTTTTACCTTAAGCGATACAATAACACAACAACTCGATGCAGCCTTTCCAAGTACTAAACGCAATTTAAACACAACTCGAAAGTTACTAAACTTTTTGTTAGAAAATGGCGATGCATCCTTACTATATCAAGCAGGGGCTACCCTAACCGCCAATCAAGCCTACCGAGATTTAAATGCTAACTGTTTATCATTATCGATTTTGGCCTATAGTATCGCGGAATATTTAGGCATGCAGGGGCAATTTCAAACGGTTCATATTCCTGAGTATTGGGCGCTAAATAAAGGCTATAACTTATTGACTGGGCATATTAATTTGATCGTCACACAGCGTCGTAATAACCACACTAATGTGACTTATGTGTATGACGCAAAAACCTCATTAGTGATTGATTTTGATCCGAACTCGCGAGGTGAGAAATTTCAGACGACCCCCATCAGCAAACAACGAATTACCGCGATGTTTTATAACAATAAAGGGGCAGCGGCAATGCTCAATCAAAATTATGATTTAGCCTATAGCTACTTTTTAGCGGCAACAAAAGCAGATAAATATTACTCTGCTGCATGGGGTAACTTAGCCGTATTACTTCGCCTTGATTCTCAGTATGATAACGCCGAATTAGCCTATAATTATGCTTTGCTGCTTAATAACGACAACAATACAGCACTGGGCAACTTAGCTTTACTGTATCAACTCACCGACCGTCCTGAGCTGGCAGACAAGATTTTATATAAACTTGATTTGAAGCGCCAAAGTAATCCGTATTATCATGTGTCATTAGGAAATAACGCATACCTTGGACAAAACTATCAAGATGCCATCAAGCATTTCAATAAAGCAAAAAGAATTGATGATGATATTCATGATAGCTACTTTGGTCTTGCCCGCACTTATTATCAGTTAGGTGATTTTAAGCAAGCATATCGCCAATTACGTTTGGCTAATAAACATGCCGATTTTGACCATGATAAGCAACGTTATCAAAATAAATTACAGGCACTAAGTGACATGACTGCGCGAGTAATTAATCATTAACTATTTTATTTTGCTATTGAGCCTCAGCTTTTCAACATTGTGCCAAAGTAATAGCAGCGCGCAGCAACAGCTGATCGATGATCTGAGGCATCTAAGCTCTACGGCTCTAAGCGGTAGAAAAACCAATACCGACGGCGCGCATACCAGTGCCCAATACATTAGTACGCGACTGCAAACGCTCGGTTACAATACACAATTACAGCCGTTTAGTTACAGCCATGGCTGGTCTTCAAAAGCAACGGGGCAAAATGTAGTTGCGACTTTAAAACCACCGCACTTAGTCAAGACTCATTTGGTAATTACCGCTCATTATGATCACTTAGGTATGCGTGGTAACACTTTATATGCAGGCGCAAACGATAATGCCAGTGGCGTCAGTGCCTTGTTATTCCTAGCGCAACGCTTCGCACACACAAATCTGCCTTTCCAACTTAGTTTTGTTGCTACTGACGCAGAGGAAAATGGTTTACATGGAGCTGAATATTTTGTTAGTCAATTGCAAATCGACGACAGCGTAAACGTGCTAAATATTAATTTGGATATGTTAGCAGTAAAGCCGCCAAAAAAAATCTTATATGCCTTTGTCTCACATGCACAACGCAGTGCTTTACAAGCACAACTACAGCAGGTGCCTGAGCATAATTTAAAGATAAAAGTAGCTAGTTCATCAACCACAATGAACAGAATGACCCTCGGAGATAGTATTGATTGGCGCCGAGCAAGCGACCATTATGCGTTTGCTAAAGCCGGAATTGCTTATATTTACTTTGGCATGGGTCATGACCCCCACCATCATAAAAGTTCCGACCTACTAAATAATATTGACCAAGCGCTTTATATTGATGCAGTTAATTATATTGCCGCATTTATTAGCCAACTTGATATAAACGATATAAACACTCTTTGAGCTAAATTGTAGATAGTAAATATATTTTAAACTGAATTCAGGTTAGCAAAATCCCAGAGCTAACAAACGCTCGCTTTTGTGCCTTACTTAAGCGTTTAATTTTTATCTCAAGCTTGCTGGCTTCACTGCGAGAACCGACTTCACATTGATATATTAAAGTCAGTGGCCCCTTCCCCTTTAAGTTTTTAGCCCCTTTGCCCGCTTGATGTGCTGCAAATCGTTTTGCCACATCCGTGCTGATCCCAGTGTACCAATGCCCTAAACGTGTTTGTACAATATAAAGTGACCACGTGGAGATCTTAGTTGTCATAGTATTTTCAGTAGTAGTTAAACTTTTTGCGGACTCAGAGGTCAAAATTACGCTCCAAACATCGATAGTAAAAATTAAGTCACAAACAATTACTCAAAAGGGTTTTACCTTAGGTGACTAATCGGTATCATGCAGTTTATAAAAAATAAGGATCCAAACAAACAATGCAGTCGTTAAAAACTTTTTCTCTTTGGTTTATCGTTGCTCTGACCTTAAGCGCAACCGCCGGTTGTTCTAGCTGGGTTTATCGTATCAACATCCCACAAGGTAACTTTTTAGAACAAACCGATGTTGACAAGCTTCGTATCAATATGACCCGTGAGCAAGTTCTTTATGTATTAGGTAAACCTGTTGCAGAAGACGCTTTCGATAAAAACACGTGGCATTACTTATATTCTTTTAATCTTGGCCGTGATAACGAACAACGTAAATCACTGACTATTAATTTTGAAAATGAAAAATTGGTATCGCTCAGTGGTGACTATGAACAACCCGCAGAGTTTAATACACCGCTTGAGCAATAACGCTCCAGTTCAGTAAATTACGAAAAGGTTAGCAACAGCTAACCTTTTTTGTTTGAGCTATTATTTAGCTTTATCAAGCGGTCGCCCACCTGTAATTTTATTAGCACGACCTTCGTCTTTAGCTTTTTCTGCACGTTTTCGTCGTGCGTCTTTAGGATCAGCAATTAAAGGACGGTAAATTTCAATTCTATCGCCATCCTCAAGCACTTGCGTAAGCTTGCAGGTACGGTTCCATATTCCTAAGGTTAATGCTAAGCCATCAATTTCAGGGCACTTAGCGAGGATACCTGATTGCATCACGGCATTTTCTGCCGTTGTACCAACTGGTACTTCAACAAGCAAACACGTTGCCGTGGTAGGTAATGCATACACAACTTCAACTTTTATCATCATCGCAGTCCATATACCTGTTTAGCGCGTTGAGTAAATGCATTCACCATGTTTTTTGCAACATCGTTAAATACGCGCCCAAACGCAAGTTCAATTAATTTACTCGCAAATTCAAACTCAAGCTGTAGCTGAACTTTACATGCATTGTCATCCAACACTTGAAAATGCCAACGCCCTTGCAAGGCTTTAAATGGCCCATCAACTAAGCGCAATGTTACTGTATTATCATCTACAAAGGTGTTTTCAGTAGTAAACCATTTTTTTATACCCGCTTTGGAAATTTCCAAACTTGCCGTCATGGTATTACCTTGCTGTGCAATAATTTTTGCATCCGAGCAATGGGGTAAAAATTCAGGATAAGCATCCACATCATTGACTAAATCAAACATTTCTTTGCTGCTATACATTACTAGCGCACTTTTTTCTATTTGTGGCATACTCACTCCCAACTGTGTGGGCGAATTTTAGCAAGCTTTGCGTTTTTCCCCAAACTTTCATGGCGCTTTATTTACAAACACTTTTTTATTAGCAAAAATAAAAAATCGATGTAAAAAGCAGAGCTTTACGTATAATATGGGCCACTATGGCTAAGAAAAATTCATCTAAATCGACAAGTAATACTATCGCGCTAAATAAAAAGGCGCGTCATGAGTATTTTTTACACGACAAGTTTGAGGCTGGTGTTGAACTACAAGGCTGGGAAGTAAAAAGTATCCGAGCTGGTAAAGTAAACATCTCTGAAACATACATTCACCTTAAAAATGGCGAAGCGTTTTTGCTTGGCAGTCAAATACAGCCTCTCAATAGTGCTTCAACCCATGTTATTTGCGATCCATTACGTTATCGCAAGTTATTATTAAGCAGACGCGAGCTAGATCGCTTAGTCGGTGCGACTGAGCGCGATGGCTATTCATTAATCGCCACTGCCATGTATTGGAAAAAATGCTGGGTGAAACTTGAGTTCCACCTTGGTAAAGGTAAAAAAATGCATGACAAACGTGAAGACGGTAAAAACAAAGACTGGTCTCGCGAAAAAGAACGGTTAATGAAGCACAAAGTTTAATCTATCTAAACAACCTCAAAAACGCCTAACCCAGTTAGGCGTTTTTATTTATATCCCTTAAATCCTTCTAACTGTATCAAATATAGTACACCTCTTTACAATTCAATTTGATAACAAACCTGTTACATGGTATTGATGTGTGTGGTTCATTTGACCAGATAAAATTAACATTATAACAAGGATTTAAGGATGAAGAACATACTCCCATTTAAACCTAAGCTAATCGCTTGTGTAACACTTGCACTTTCAACAGCGGGTTATACTTCTCAATCATTTGCTGCGGACGAAGCAAAAAAAGTTGAACGTATTGAAGTGACGGGTTCTAGAATAAAGCGAACAGATATTGAAGGCCCTTCCCCAGTACAATCAATTAGTCGCGCCGATATCGATAATATGGGCTATGACAACTTACAACAATTACTGGAAAGAATGCCTGCTGCTGGTAATGGTACTTTTTCTACTCGCGGTAATAATCAGGATTCGACCGCTAACGGCTCTGCAGCGGTATCGCTACGAGGTTTAGGCGCTGATGCAACACTTGTATTAATTAATGGCCGTCGAGTAGCTATAAGCGCATTTGCGGAGAGTATCACTAACTCATTTGTTGATATTAACAGTATTCCGGTCTCTGCTATCGAACGTATTGATATTCTTAAAGATGGTGCCTCTGCAATTTATGGTTCCGATGCCGTTGCAGGTGTGGTGAATATTATTTTGAAAAAAGACATCGATGGTTTAGAAGTTAATTTAGGTTATGGTGGTACTGACGGCCCTAACTATGAAGAAACCTCAGCAAGCATAGTTTGGGGTACCTCAAACGAAAAAAGCAGTGCGTCTGTGATCATCGATTACTTTAAAAACACCTCTTTATCATCAGATGAAATGGGCCGCTTAGGCACTGCTAATCAAACCGCGAATGGTGGTGAAGATTTCCGTTCATCTCGTGGCTTTCCAGGTACATTTGGCGTGAATGGCGTCCAAACTCCAGATCCAAGTTGTCCTGCAGATCAAATTAGTGGTAGCGATAGTTGTGTGTTTGATTATGGACCCTATGGCTATATTGCCCCAGCTTCTGAACGCGTTGGCGCGATTTCTCAGTTTGAATATAACTTTGATAATGGTATTACTGCCTTTATGGAAATGGCTGTTCAACACAACAATTCAATTGCCGCAGGTGCTCCAACACCATTAGATAAAGATGCAGGTTTAACAGTCCCAGGGAATCATCCAAATAATCCTTTCAATCAAGAAGTAATTATCAACTACTATAGAACTGTTGATGCGGGTGCCCGTCAATGGGATATTGAGTCAGACACTTTGCGATTTGTTGCCGGTCTACGTGGTGAAATTAGCGATTGGAGCTGGGAAGCCGCTGTACAAAAAGGCCGTAGTAAATCAATGCAAACCGGTGATCGTACTCAAGGCTGGGTAAGAACTGATTTTTTACAGCAAGAAATAGATGCCGGCAACTACAACCCATTTGGCGGCACTTATAATGATCCTGCAGTCATTGAACGTATTTCAACCAGCCTAGTTCGTCGTGGTGAATCACATATGACCTCTTTTGATGCCAACATCACTGGCGAAGCGTTTAGTTTTGGTGACAATGTCGTGATGATGGCGGCTGGTATTGAGTACCGTGAAGAGGATGTCAGTGATACCCCTGATGATCAATTTCAGCGAGGTTTAATTTTTGGTACTGAGTCCGTTTCTGCTGCCGCTGAGCGGGACCAATACGCTGCCTATGTTGAATTCTCAATCCCATTAGCTGATAGCTTAGAATTACAACTTGCAGGTCGTTACGATGATTACAGTGACTTTGGTACCACAACCAATCCTAAAGTAGCGCTGCGCTGGGCACCTACTGATGAAATTACTGTTCGCGGCTCTTGGGCACAAGGTTTTAGAGCACCTTCACTAGCACAAATAGGTCTAGGTCCATCAGAGAAAAGTCAATTCTTTATTGATAATTACCGCTGTAGTGCTACAGGTCTTGATTGTAAAGCTCTTGATTACAATATCCAATTTGCTGGTAACCCTGATTTACAAGCTGAAGAATCTGAATCATGGAACGTTGGTTTTATTTGGGCTCCTATGGCTGAACTTGGCTTTAGTATTGATGTATGGAGTATTACTCAAGATAACAAAATTGATGAACAAGCATTCGGCCCAATTTATGACGCAGAATGTAACAACCAAAACAGTACGATTTGTGTTCGCCTAGCCCCAGCCGGAAGCGAAACCCTTGGTGTTATCCAAAAAATTCATAGCACTTTTAAAAATGTCTCTTCGCAGGAAGTGTCTGGTGTTGATTTCTCAGCAAATTATAATCACTCCTTGGATGATCTTGGTTTACTTAAGTTCAACTTAGAATGGTCCTATCAAGACAAGTTTGAAAAAGACGGTCGCGATTATACTGGTGAATATGGTTACCCTGAACACCGCTGGATGTTCTCAACTAATTGGGAGCTTGGTGAATTCAATACTAATGTAAATATCAGCTATGTGGGTGAGTTTGAAGATACGCCTGATATTGATTTTGATGGCACCCTCGATTTTGATAGCAACACGTCAAGAATGGTTGATTCACAAGTCTTAGTTGATTTACAAACGGCTTATCGTATTACCGAATCGACCAAGATCTCGATTGGCGTAAATAACCTATTTGATGAAGAGCCACCATTTGCAATTGGTGATGGTGATGGTGATTTATACGGTTATGCTTCCGCGGTTCACAACCCTCGCGGACGTTATATCTACACCAAAGTGTCATTCGCTTTCTAGCGACTACCCTAAATAAAAAACCCGCCAAATTGGCGGGTTTTTCATATTCTAAAACAAAGGCCTAAATTATAGGTCGCTTTCGTTTTCTGAAAGGAACTTAGCAACGCCTGCTGGGCTTGCATCCATACCTTTTTTACCTTCAGTCCAACCAGCTGGACATACTTCACCGTGCTCAGTGTGAAACGCTAGAGCGTCAACCATACGAAGCATTTCGTCGATGTTACGACCTAGTGGTAAGTCATTTACTACTTGATGACGTACATTACCTTCTTCATCAATTAAGAATGAACCACGAAATGCAACGCCCGCTTCTGGATGCTCAACATCGTATGCTTTACAGATTTCGTGCTTAACATCTGCAACTAGTGCGTATTTAACTGCACCGATACCGCCGTCTGCAACAGCAGTGTTACGCCATGCGTTGTGTGAGAATTGTGAATCGATTGAAACACCAATTACTTCTACGCCACGCTTTTGGAATTCTTCATAACGCTTGTCAAAAGCAATTAGTTCAGAAGGACATACGAAAGTGAAATCTAATGGGTAAAAGAAGATGACTGCTTTTTTACCTTTGATTGTTTCGTGAAGATTGTAGCTATCTACGATCTCGCCGTTACCTAGTACTGCTGCAGCGGTAAAGTCTGGTGCCTGGCGGCCTACTAATACACCCATTTTATTCTCCAAATATTTGAGTTTGCTTTTAATTGCTTACGCAATGCTTGCCTTTAATATGGGATCTAAAAAATAAATACCAAGGGCTAGCATGCATAATTATCAGAATATTTTAGAGACTAAAGACTTAAAATAACAATCGTATTTTCCGATGTCACTCATCGAAAAATACGAACGCGGTGTATCACTCGCTGTTTGTCATTAATAACAGCGAAAAAAAACCTGCATATGCAGGCTCCTTATAGATATAACTACACAGTAAATGCAGAGTTAATCCATGATATTTTCCGGCATATCACCACGGATTTTTTGCCAGATCTCACCTGTTTGATGACCATATTTCCGCATCATTGAAATTGCGCCGTCATGTTCGCGTTTCTCAGCAAGTATGGTTAAATCTTTATAGAATTGACGCGCTAACTGACGCGTGCCTGGATCTGAAAAGTAATGACAGCCAATTTTAGAGTAAAAACCCTTAAAACCATTAAGAATAAGTACATAAATACGGTTATTACCTGCAACAGCCAACTCATGATGTACTTTATAATCATAATCAGCGAAAGCTTGTGCACTATCTTCAAGTTCATCACTTTTTGAAAGAATTTCTATCACGCGATCAGGTGCTAGTTTAATGGCAGCGCGAGTATAGATAGCGCTAATATTAGTACGCGCAGAAAGTAACTGGTCGGTTAACTCGGGCATTTTATCTTCATCAAGACGCGCTAAGGTCTCTAAAATATTAAGTCCTGAGGTTTCCCAAAAGTTATTTACTCGAGTCGGTTTACCGTGTTGGATTGTTAACCAACCATCACGCGCTAAACGCTGCAGTACTTCACGTAAGGTTGTACGAGTAACACCGATTAATTCTGATAACTCTCGCTCAGCGGGAAGAATAGAACCTGGTGGAAAATCACCATTCCAAATTGACTCAACAATGTACTCTTCGGCAAACCCTGCTGGGCTTTTCGCTTTAAAAATTCTCATTCAATTCCCACTTGAGTTACCACATAACATTACTTTAAACGATTAACTGACTGATTGTACCAGATGAAGCCAAACTAACAAGTAAAGTCACTTCATTAATTCACCCACGACGACAGGCTTAAGCCTCTACTCTCGCCACGTTTTTAAAATGGATACAGGCTAATTTATCACTCTTTCAGTGTCGCTTTCTTTTATACTAAATTGAAGGGATTGACCACAAAGAGTAATAGACATTTAACTTCATTATGCACACTATACGGACTGAATAAAAATACCCATTTCGCTATTTCAGCTACACTTAATATAGCGCGGCATATTAAATGGATAAAAGGTACGTGATGTTGTTTATAGCTTTTTTGTTTACACCACGGCTAGACTGAATTAACTTAACCAACAACAGTTATACTTAAATGTACAATAATAAGGAACACCTATGCAACAGAGTGTTTTCAATGCAATTTTTAAGAATTTTTTAGGCTCTGCCCCACAGTGGTATAAATACACAATTATTGCTTTTTTAGCTATTAACCCTGTGTTATTTCATATCAATCCCTATATGGCTGGTTGGGCATTAGTTTTAGAGTTTATTTTTACTCTCGCGATGGCGCTGAAATGTTATCCACTGCAACCAGGTGGTTTACTTGCAATTGAAGCACTGTTTATAGGCATGACAACTGCCGGGCAAGTAGAGCATGAAATTGTTCAAAATGTAGATGTAATCTTACTGTTGATCTTTATGGTCGCAGGTATCTACTTTATGAAAGATTTATTACTCTATATTTTCACCCGCTTGGTGGTATCAGTTCGCAGCAAAACTGTACTTTCCTTAGCATTTACTATTTCTGCAGCATTTCTTTCTGCTTTTTTAGACGCACTTACAGTAATGGCGGTGGTCATAGCTGTCGCTATGGGCTTTTACAGTATTTACCATAAAGTCGCCTCAGGGAAAGACTCCACTAGTGAACATGACATTAACGATGATAACCAAGTACGCCCAGTTAATCGTCAGGAACTTGAAGAATTTCGAGCTTTTTTACGTAACTTATTAATGCATGCTTCGATTGGTACCGCGCTTGGTGGAGTCTGTACTATGGTGGGTGAACCACAAAATCTTATTATTGCAGAACGAGCAAGCTGGCAATTTGGGGAGTTTTTCTTGCGTATGTTGCCTGTTACTATGCCTGTATTCATCGCTGGTATTGTTACTACAATATTACTCGAAAAAACAAAAACCTTCGGTTATGGCGCAAAGTTACCAGAACCGATTCATCAAATACTTGCTGATCACGCAAAAGAGCTCGATAACAAACGCACTAAACGCGATAAAGTTAATCTGATGTTTCAGTCATTTATTGCTGTATGGTTGATCATTGCATTAGCTTTACACCTTGCTACCGTTGGCTTAATTGGCTTATCCGTCATTATTTTTGCAACTGCGTCCGCTGGTATAATTGAAGAACACCAACTAGGAAAAGCGTTTGAAGAAGCATTGCCGTTTACTGCACTGTTATGTGTATTTTTTTCAATCGTTGCAGTAATTATTGATCAACATTTATTTACTCCTGTAATAACTTGGGTACTGACATTTGAAGGGCAATTACAGTTAGTTATGTTTTTTGTCGCAAATGGCCTGCTCTCGATGGTCAGTGATAATGTGTTTGTTGGCACTGTTTACATCAACGAAGTGGCGGCGGCTTTAAAAGCAGGACAAATTAGTCGCGACCAATTTGATTTATTAGCAGTAGCAATTAATACTGGTACTAACTTACCAAGTGTAGCCACACCGAATGGACAAGCTGCATTTTTATTCTTACTAACATCAACACTTGCTCCCGTATTACGTTTATCTTACGGGCGTATGGTTTATATGGCACTTCCCTATACCATTGTACTTACGGTTGTTGGTTTAAGCTCTACATATCTAGGGCTTAGTGAGGTAACTGATTTACTCTATCAATGGGGTTGGATTGAACACCACAGCGCAAGCTTACAAAGTATAGGAAGTTCAGGGCATTAAATATCCGAACTCTGGACAGTAAATCCCTTAACCCATATTTAGGTTAAAGAGTAAAAACAAAGCTGCTTCGGCAGCTTTTTTATTGTTACAAATCATATTTATCCTTGCGCCTAGTTTAATGACTAAGTCATAATTCATCTACAAATTATAGATTGGATATTTTATGACTTGGTTAGCAAATTTAGCCCAACAGCGCAGTGCTTGGTTACAGCTCGCTTTTAGCGCTTTTATTTTTGAAGTAATCGCATTGTTTTTTCAATATAAAATGGGCTTAGAGCCATGCATTATGTGTATTTACCAACGTACTGCCATGCTGGGGTTATTAGCCGCTGGGTTACTCGGTGCAATTAAACCCACGAATGTAATATGCCGCCTAACAGCATTTTCTGCATGGGCAGTTGCCAGTATTTGGGGTTATTTAATTGCACGCGAACATATCGATATGCAAACTACCACCGATCCTTTTGCGTTTAGCTGTGAATTCGAACCTAATTTCCCATTACCATTGCACGAATGGATGCCACATTTTTTTGCTGCAACAGGTGACTGTGGCAACATCGATTGGCAATTTGCAGGGCTAAGTATGCCGGCGTGGATGGAGATCATTTTTGCCGCATTTACTCTGATACTAATGGCCGTTGTAGCAAGTCGTTTAATAATTAAAAAGTCGCTGTGATGATGGCATTATTTTCAAGTCAAGTAACGCAATTAAAATCGTTTAAAATACGTCAACGTCAGCAAATAATTGCGATTGCAGTGAGTATGTTAACTCCAATGCAAAAAATCAGTTTGCGTATTATAAAGCTGGTTTTATTGATCCCAGTATTTCTATCATTAGCGTATGTTGAAGGTTGGTTGTTACTTCCAGCTTTACTTCTGGCCGGGTTAAGCTACCCGTTGTTAACCACTCCAGTCGAAATTCAATTCTCTAAACGCTATTTAAGGCACGCTATTAAGCAATTTGAGCAGGGCGAATAATTCGCCCTGCTGATTTTTAGAATGTAACTTTGCCATCCAATTTAGCGACTAATTTTTCGCCAATACCTTTCACCTGCGCTAAATCTGCAACAGACTTAAACTTGCCTTGCTTGGTACGGAAATCAATTATCGCTTGCGCTTTTGATTTACCAATACCCGGCAGCTGAGTAAGCTGTTCGACTGTTGCTTGATTCACATTGACTAACTGAACTTTCTTCATACTTTCAGCAGTCTCTGTTTTAGTTACAGCTGCGCTACTAGGCAATGAAATAGCTAAGCCAAGCACTACCACTATTAAAGTTAAAAACTTCATGTTTCTCCTCCATGATATCCATACGTGGACTCAATTAATAGTTGATTTTAATGCCTTCACTTTTGGACTACCTCCAAATAAAGTCATACTAAAAAAGTGCGACTATTTAAATAAAGTAAAGTTGTACCTCTTTGTCAAATCCTAGTAGTAAAAAATAAAAATGTTCACTTGCAAAAAGACCAATAAACAATTACTGTACATAAAAACAGTAATCAATCAAGGTGAACTTGTTATTCACCAAGCAAATTGGCAGGAGAAATCATGGCTGTTGTTGTTAAATATGTTGTAGAGAGAAACGGAGTCGAGCGTATGACGTTTACTACTAAAAAAGAAGCTGACGCGTATGACAAAATGCTTGATATAGCAGAGTCGCTTGAGGTTATGCTTGAGAAAGTTGATGTGCCACTAAGCGAACAACAAATCGAATCGCTCGCACTTGAGATTGCTAAAAGTAAAGACGACTTTATGAATGTACTTAAAGGCGGCAAAGAGGCAATACAGAAAACACCTACGGCGAAAGTAAAAAAAGAAAATGTAGCGTCGATTAAAGCCAGCGCAGATAAAGAAGCAAGCTAAAAAATTACAAGTTAACTAACTAAAAAAGGGCAATTAATTGCCCTTTTTTAGTTATAAAAATTACTACCCGTTATAGCCCTCGTTCAACTTCATCAAATAATTCGGTGATCTCTTTATTTGGTGGCGCTGTTGATAAGCTCACTGTAATGATTGCAATTGTTGCAAGTATAAAGCCCGGTATAATTTCATAAATGATACTGCTGAGGCTCTCACCATTTATAGTGATTGGCGCGTATATCCAGATCAACACTGTCCCTGCACCCACAACCATGCCACTGATCGCACCTTGTAGATTCATTCGCTTCCAATACAAGCTAAGTAATACTAACGGGCCAAACGCAGCCCCAAAACCAGCCCATGCATTACTTACTAAATCTAAAATAGAACTATCGCGATCATAAGCCAAATAAATAGCAAATAATGCAACGAGTAGTACACTAATTCGCCCAACTAAAACCAGCTCGGTTTGTGATGCATCACGGTTTAAATAAATTTTATAGAAGTCTTCAGTCAAAGAGCTTGAACAAACCAATAACTGAGATGAAATAGTACTCATAATCGCAGCTAAAATAGCAGCAAGTAAAAAGCCGGCAATAAGTGGATGGAAAACCAATTCAGATAATACTAAGAATATAGTTTCTTTATCGTCAATCAGCATTTGATTTTCGATCATGTAAGCGGCACCAAATAGTCCAGTTAACACTGCACCAATCGCTGATAAAGTCATCCACGACATACCAATACGACGCATAGTTGGCATATCTTTCACTGACCGTACTGACATAAAACGTACTATGATATGCGGTTGACCAAAATAACCTAAGCCCCATGCCATTGCAGAAATAATAGCGATAGTTGAACCACCAGCAAACCAATCTAACATATTAAGCGAGTGGACTTCGCTCTCTTTCGGAGCGCTTAACAGCAAGTCATAGCTGGCATTAGCAAGTGTGTCTAACACTGGCTGGTCTAGCATCGTATAAGTAACAATAGGTACAGCAAGTAGCGAGACAAACATAATGCAACCTTGCACAAAGTCAGTCAAACTAACAGCTAAGAAACCACCAAACAATGTATAGAGTACGACGACTCCGGTTGTCACATAAAGCCCTGTTTCGTAACTCATCTGAAATGAGTTTTCGAATAATTTACCGCCAGCGACAACGCCTGAAGAAGTATAAAGTGTAAAGAAAACGATGATCACGATTGCCGAGATGACTCGTAATATATTTTTATTATCAGCAAAACGATTAGCAAAGTAATCTGGGATGGTAATCGAGTCATTCGCTTTTTCAGTATAGACACGTAGCCTTGGCGCGACTAAAAAGTAGTTTGCCCAAGCACCAAGTACTAAACCTATCGCAATCCAAACTTTACTTAAGCCAAATAGATACATAGCACCGGGTAAACCCATAAGTAGCCAACCACTCATGTCCGATGCACCTGCAGATAGTGCAGCTACAGCTGGTGATAAACTTCTGCCACCCAACATATAACCCGACACATCGGCGGTAGACTGCTTATAAGCGTACAAGCCAATACCTAGCATTACGATAAAATACGCAGCTAAAGAAATAATCATTCCAGTTTCCAAACTCGCCTCCAACTCTGAAGTTAAAACCTGGCTTTCAATCCTAATAATGACTCATAAATCAATACTATATAAAGTCATTATTGGTGTAAAAACCAACCTAGAACTTGACTATATCACGCAAAGGGTGAATAACTCCACTTACTGAGGTAGCCAAGTAATGATATAAGGTGGAGTTGTTTTTATCTGATGGTTAATTATTTAACTACAGAACATGGTAATTAATACTTAATTACCTTAGGATTAGATCGATGATGTATCAATTAATTAATACTATAGCATTGATATTCTAAATATAATTAATGCTATTTATGCTGTTTTATCTTATATTGCCCAAGTAATCGCTTAACTGATGTGGACCCGCTGTTTATGTATTTTTATGCTGCACGCCAACCAATTTTAGATCGAAACAAACAACTTGTAGGGTATGAGCTACTCTTTCGTGATGGCGTTGATAATGTATTCCCTGATATTGATGGTGACGAGGCAACCACTCGGCTAATTGAAGGTAGTCAATTCAATTTTGGTTTAGAAGATCTCACCGATAATAAACCAGCGTATATCAACTTTACGCTTGAAACATTACAAAAAGGCTACCCAACTCTGCTTGGTAAAGATCAGATTGTTGTAGAAATACTCGAAACAATTCAACCAGGGAAACGCTTGCTCGCGATCGTCAAAGACTTAAAACAAAAAGGTTATACGCTCGCGCTGGATGATTATATTCACCAGCCTGTATGGCGTCATTTTTATCCTTTTATTGATATTATTAAAATAGATTTTATCAATTGTGACGTTGACACTATCCACACCATAATCGAAGAAATTAAACCTTATCCGCATATAAAATTATTAGCAGAAAAGGTAGAAACCTACGAAAAGTATCAATTAGCATTAGATCTTGGCTTTACTTACTTTCAGGGGTTTTTCTTTTCCAAACCAGAAATGGTGCAAAGTAAAACCTTGCCGCCATCAGAGATAGCTCTTGCCGAGCTGCTTTATGAGACATCCACTGTTGAAGTCAATTTAAAGAAAATTACCGACGTATTTGAGCGAGATGTAAACCTCTCTTATAAATTATTACGTTATAGTAATTCAGCGGCATTTAAGCGCAGAGCTGAGATCAGCACCATCAAACAAGCACTAATTGTGCTAGGTGCAGCAGAAATTAAAAAGTTTTTATCCTTGTTGTTTGCAGCTCAAGTTGCTGGTGATAAACCCGCAGAGTTAATACGCTTATCGTTAACCAGAGCACGCTTTACTGAGTTGCTAGCTATAAACCATAATAAACTCAAAGATACGGGCATGGCTTTTTTAACCGGTATGATGTCATTAATGGATGCCATATTAGATGAAGATATGCAAAGCGTGATGAAAAAGCTACCATTATCCAACGACATAAAGTTAGCATTATTAGAGGATCAAGGTTTACTGGCACAATATCTGCGCTTAGTAAAATTATACGAACAAGCCAATTGGCAAGGTGCAAACGCGATTAAAGATGAGCTTGGTCTTGGCGCTGGTAAAGTGCCAGATGCGTATCATGATGCCGTTAACTGGGCTAATGAACAAATGAAAGTGCTGGCAGGATAATAAATAATACCGTAAATAACAATGCCAGCTTAGACGCTGGCATTTTTATTTAACCTGAAAATACACATTAAAGGCTTTCTAAAAAGTCTTCATCAAAATCGTCGGGCTCTTTTTCAACCGGTGGATTACCATCATACAACTCATATAACTGACGTTGAAAGTAAATGTCTTTCATAAAAATATACGGATCGAGTGACTCATTCAATAAGCTTTCTTGTGGTATTAAAGAAGCCCGAGCTTCTACAGCCTTTAACGCAAACACCAATACAGTTTGTGGCGTGGTTAAGGCAATTTTTGGTAACACATAGCCATCAACCACTGCACCCGTTAGGTTACGCGCTGTTGACGGTCCCATTCCCGGTAGCATTAAATAAGCACCGTCGCCTATTCCCCATACCCCCAGAGTTTGACCAAAGTCTTCATCGACAATATTCAAACCAAGCGATGTCGCAACATCAAATAAGCCAAAAATACCCACAGTTGAATTAACTAAAAACCGCGCTAAGCTCACGCCTGCGTTACCCGCTTTACCTTGTAGCGTGGCATTAACTACATCAGTTGGTGCACTAATGTTGCCAGTAAAATTGACGATACTACGGCGCACCGGTGTTGGTGTTACGGCCACATACCCTACCGCAACAGGGCGCAGAACATAAGCATCAAGTACATCCATATTAAAATCATACATTGGACGGTTAAATGATTGTAGTGGATCTCGCTCATCTATTTTTTCGTCAGGCACTTGCGCGCATCCTGCTAGCACCAATAGCCCAAACAAAACTAAACTCTGTCTTAACATCTTTTATCCTTAAGGTATTAATTCATTGATAAGTAAATCGTAAGCCTTGGTTTGGCTACGTTCTAACACATCTGAACGCCCTTCCAACTCACCCGTTGAAGGCATTACTGATGCATCCTTTGAAATGCGTGCAGTTAAAATAATTTTATCAACGCTTGAAAGCGTTAACCCTGCGACCATAGCATTACTATCACTTAACTGTACTTCAATTGGAAAACTATAATCTGTTAATTTTACCACTGCGAGCGGCATTGGCGGACCATTGGCAGCTTTTGCAAATACGAATAAGGTACCTTGGATTGGAAGCTTGTCCGCAAGCTGTGGCGCAAGATTAACGGTAACTTTGATAGCACTCATTTTAGCTGCGTTATTATCCTCGCCACTGCCCTGCTCAGCTTGTGGTTGCAATGCAGGTGCTAGTTGTGTGTTTTCAGCTGTAATATTTTGTTCAATTTCAGTAATTCGCTGAGCAATCATGTCATAGCGAGTATCTTGCTCATCCATACTCTTTAAAAGCACTTCGAATGCTGCTTTTGCTTGCAACCAATCATGACGCTCATAAGCAATTAACGCTAACAATGAAATAGCATCAAGGTTAGTTGGATCGTCTTTGAGCACTTTAGAGAGCATACCCGCAGCGCGCGTCATATTTACATCACTGCCTTCAAGTAATAGTACTTGGCTGTAACTGATCAGCACAGGCATGTTGTCAGGATCCATGCGTAGCACTTTATCAAATGACTGTTGCGCCATGTCGTATTCATTCAATGACATTGCAACACGACCGAGTAGCATCCAAGCCACTTGATCATCACCACTTTGCGCAAGTTTAGTGCGTAGCCCTAACGCAAACGCTTGTAATTCATTTTGGGTTAAAGGTTCGCCTTGTTGCATCACGGCTCGTTCACCATAAACTGCTAAATTATCCATGGCGCTGTGCCAGTTCTGCAACTGTTGTTGTGAACCAGTTGCGGTATAAAATACAGCGGTAAAAGCGATTAAAAATGCACTGCCTGTTAATGCAAAAATACGGTTATTGCCTCTGCTCATCAGTGATTTTTCAGGCGATAACTCATTTAGTAAACGACGTTTGAGCTCAATCACAGACTCATCATGGTTAACTTGGTCAATACGTTGATTTGCTAAATCATTTGCCAGCTCGCCAAGGCGCTGATGGTAGATGGCAATAAGCTCTGAATTAGCATTGTAAGTGAGACTTTGTACCCGCTCTTTACTCAAAAACGGCAATGCCACAAACGTCACAGCTAATAAGGTTAATAATGCAAAAGAAACCCACATTAGTATCATTTAAATCTGCTCCTGACGTTCATTTTTCGCAATGAGCTTGGCTAATAACGCCTCATCTTGCTCACTCCATGTTTGCTTAACCGCAGCCTTACGTTGACGAAAAATAATAAAGCCAAAGCCAAATACCACTATCAAAATAGGTAATACCCATAGCACTAATGTTGCTGGCGTTACTGGCGGATCGTAGTGAACAAAATAGCCATAGCGGTCAATCATATATTCAATCACATCGTCTTTCGATTTGCCTTCTTTGACTAACGCCAATACTTTTTCGCGCAAATCTTTCGCAACCACAGCATCTGAATCTGCGATATTTTGATTTTGACATTTAGGGCAACGTAATTCTTTAGTTAACTCAGTAAAGCGTTGCGCTTGTTCGTTGTTATCAAATTGGTAACGATCTTGCTCTGCCATAGCTATGCCACTGGCTAGTATCATTAAAGCAATTAAAAAATATTTCATGGCTGTAATTCCTGCATCAAGGGAGCAAATTTAGCACGCCAAACTCGTGGGTTTATATCGCCAGTATGGTGCAATAAAATGGTGCCTTTGCTATCCACTAAAAATGTTTCAGGTGCACCTGACACACCTAAATCAAGCGAAAGAGTACGGTGTAAGTCAAGAATATTAAACTGATACGGATCACCGGCACGACTTAACATTGACGTCACTTCTTCACGTAGCGCTGGCATATCAAATTCACCATCAAAGTCAGCATCATAACTTTGTACATAGTAAAGCCCGATAATTTTAACGCCTTGCTCTCGCAATTGGGTTAAATAATCTAATTCAGCTAAACAGGTAGGACACCAAGTGCCCCATACATTGAGTAGATATACATCGCCTTTTAATTGGCTATCTTGCCAACGCTTTGAATCCTGCATTAAATCAGGTAAATCAAAGGCTGGCATTGGCTGACCTAACCGACCGGTTTGAATTTCTCTTGGGTTTGAAAACAAACCTTGAAATAAAAACACGCACACTAAAACAAATGCCAGCAGAGGTATCAGCGCTAACAACTTGCGGTTCATACCAGTTTCTCCTGTGACTTATCGGTTTTTTTCTTGCTAGTACGGTAACGTTTGTCACCTAAAATCATAAAACCGGCAAGTGAGATCAATACACCACCAATCCACATCCAACGTACAAATGGCTTGTGATAGATGCGCAATGACCAACCGCCGTTATTTAATTGCTCACCCAGAGCAAGGTATAAATCACGGGTAAAGCCAGCATCAATTGCAGCCTCAGTCATAAATTGCATACCAATATCGTAACGGCGCTTTTCAGCATGCAGTACAGTGACTAGTTTATCATTTTTCAGGACGCTCACTTCTCCAGCATGACCACTGTAGTTTGCACCACGAATAGTGTATACCCCTTCAAAACGATACTGATATTGATTTAACTGTACGATTTCGCCCGGCTTCATCGAAACATCACGTTCAACCGAATACGCCGAAGTTAAAGTGACACCTGCGATAACAAAGGCAATACCAACATGCCCTAGTACCATAGCCCAATAACTAAGTCCTAACCTTTTAAGACCTTGGCTAAAGTTAGTTTGCAAAGTAGCTTTAACATATAAATCAACACCGGTGGTGATCACAATCCATATCGCAAGCGTGGTCGCCAATAAAGTTAAAGGCGCTACGCTGGCATAACTTGAATATAACCAAGCAGCACTGATCACTATGCTCATTAACGCTGACACAAGTAGTTTATTTTGTAAAAAAGACCACTTATTTTGCTTCCAACGTAACAGAGGGCCAGTGCCCATTAAGATGGCAAACGGCACCAAAATAATGGCAAACATTTTATTAAAGAATGGTTCGCCAATTGAAATACTGCCTAAGCCCATTTCTTTATGAACCATAGGTAATAAAGTACCCAGTAACACAATAAATGTAGCAACCACTAAAAATATATTATTGAGCCATAACGCCACTTCACGTGATACCAGTTTGTAACGACCTTCGCTGCGTACTTGCGATACCCTAAATGCATATAAGGTTAACGCACCACCAACCACTATCGCTAAAAACGCTAAGATAAATAAGCCACGATCAGGATCGGTAGCAAACGCATGCACTGACACAATAATGCCAGAGCGAACAATAAAGGTGCCCAGTAAACTCAATGAAAATGCAGCAATCGCAAGTAATACGGTCCATGATTTAAATACACCGCGTTTTTCGGTTGCCGATAATGAGTGCAATAATGCAGTAGCTACTAACCAAGGCATAAGCGATGCGTTTTCAACGGGATCCCAAAACCACCAGCCACCCCAGCCAAGCTCGGAATATGCCCACCAGCTTCCAATAGTAATACCTAGTGTTAAAAATCCCCACGCAGTCATTGTCCAAGGACGTGACCACTTAGCCCACGTATTATCAAGTTTACCTGTTAATAACGCTGCAATTGCGAATGCAAAAGAAACCGATAGACCAACATAACCCATATATAATAAAGGTGGATGGATGATCATCCCTGGATCTTGTAATAGCGGATTTAGGTCGCGCCCTTCGACAGGAAAATACGGCAGTAATAATTCAAATGGATTTGACATCCACAGGGTGTAAAGCATAAAGCCAACACCTAAAAAGCCTAACACACCTAATACACGAGCACGCAGTATCCAAGGCAGTGAATTAGAGCGCAGTGCTACTACTGCTGTCCAACCGGCTTGCATTACTAGCCACAATAAAATAGCACCTTCGTGCCCACCCCAGGTTGAAGTGATTTTATAATACCAAGGCAAGGTACTGCTAGAATGATAAGCCACGTACGCGACGGTAAAATCATCGGTTAAACTGGCATAAATTAAGGCAGCGAATGACACTAATACAAATACAAATTGGCCAACAGCTAATGAAGGAGCTGCACGCATTAACCGTAAATTACCAGTATGTGCGCCCCATAGAGGAAAAATACACAATAAAACACTCAGCACCATGGCCAGTGTTAGGGAAAAATAACCGAGTTCTGGGATCATCTTAATTGCCACTTTCTAAGTTATATTTAGGTTTTTCGTGTTTGATCCCCTTCACCGCTTCCGCAACTTCAGCAGGCATGTATTCTTCATCATGCTTAGCCAATACTTCAAACGCTTCTATTACATTAGGTTCAATCAACACACCTTGAGCAACAATCCCTTGCCCCTCGCGAAATAAGTCAGGCAAAATACCTTGGTATTTGATCGTTACTAAAGGGCCTGTATCAATCAAGGTAAAGCTTACTTGTAGGCTGGTTTCATCTCGAATCACTGATCCTGGGACCACCATACCGCCAATACGCAACTTTTGACCAATGTGCGGCTTTTCTTTATTCGGGCCTTTACCTTCAATTAACTCACTTGGAGTATAAAATAAGTTAATATTTTCTTGCAGCGCATACAATACTAAACCGATGGCGGCACCAATACCGAATACAATAGCGACGACGCCAAGCAAACGTTTCTTACGTCTTGGGTTCATGCTTGATTCTCCTGTTGAGCGTGTTTAATGCGAGCCTCTCGTTCAGCTTGTTGCTGCACAGAAGCCATAATGCGCTTAGTATCATTCAAAGAACTAACTAAAATACCTAATAAAATCAGTGCACATGAACCAAAAGAAAGCCACACATAAAAGCCGTAACCGCCCATGGCAATAAAATCAGAAAAAGAATCAAACTGCATAACTAGCCCCTATTTAACAACTGACGCACCCAAGGGCGATGCTTTTCACGTTGTAAAATTTCATTTTTAAGACGCATCAAAGTCACCATGCCAACAAAACCAGCAAACGCGACTATATTTACCATTAATGGCCAAAACATACTTGAATCAATGGCTTTCGTATCAAACTTAGTAATAGTGGCACCTTGATGCAAGGTGTTCCACCACTCAACCGAAAAGTGGATAATGGGTAGGTTAATTACCCCCACAATAGCTAAAATAGATGCAGCTCGACCTGCTGCTTTTTTATCTTCAAAGGCATGATATAAAGACAATACCCCCAAATATAGAAATAATAGAATGAGCTCAGACGTAAGTCGTGCATCCCATACCCACCACGCACCCCACATAGGTTTACCCCAAGCGGCGCCAGTAATAAGTGCAATTGCAGTTACACATGCGCCAACAGGTGCGATGGCAATCACCGCCAACTCGGCATTACGAAGTTGCCATACCAAAGCGATCACTGCCGCAATAGCCATTGATGAATAAGCCCCCATCGACAAAATAGCTGACGGTACATGAATGAAAATAATGCGATAACTGTCTTTTTGTTGATAGTCAGCTGGTGCATAGGCTAACCCCCAGACCCAACCAATAATCATAAAGACAACCGTTATCACGGCAAAATAGGGCAGTAACGTATTGCATAATTGATATGCACGATCTGCTTTAGCGTAGGGATGTAACCACTTCCACATATTAACTTACACTCACTTTCAATGCTGACGATATGGCAATTGGTGCGCTGATAATTGCAATGACAAGCATCGCACCAAGGATGGCAAGCTGACCACTATAATCCAGCGACATTGTGCTGGTATCGATAGCAGACGTTGCAAAAATTAATACGGGGATATATAAAGGCAAGACCAATAAACTCATCAAAATGCCGCCTTTTTGTAATCCCACTGTAAGCCCAGCGCCAATAGCGCCGATAAAACTAAGTAATGGCGTACCCAATAGCAAGGTAAGCACCGTTGCAATCAATGCTTGATTGTCTAAATTTAATAACAAGGCGAACAGCGGCGTCATCAACACCAACGGCAAGCCTGTAATAATCCAATGGGCAACGACTTTGCCAAGCACCGTCAACGGTAACGGGTACGATGAAGCAATCAATTGCTCTAAACTACCATCATGATAGTCATCACGAAATAGTTTATCTAAGCCTAACATGGTTGAAAGTAACGCAGCGACCCAGATAATACCAGGTGCCATACGGCTAAGTAGACCGGGCTCAGGACCAATTGCTAACGGAAATAATGTAATAACAATTAAGAAGAACAAAATGGGGTTTACGATTTCAGCACGCTGGCGAAATGCCAGCCGTAAATCTTTTTTACAAACGGCACTAAATAGCTGCCAATATGAATGCTGGCGTAACATCAGTGTCGGTACTCCAGAGTAACGGTTTGCAACTCATTAAAGTGGGTCGTTAAGTCTTGGTGGGTGGTTAATAAAATCGCCCCACCTTGTGCTAGGTGAGCTAAAAAGCGTTGCTGCAAAAATGCGATACCGGCTTTATCTAAGGCTGTAAATGGCTCATCCAGCACCCATAACTTCGCATCATTAAGCCAAAGTCTGATCAACGCAACACGACGTTGTTGACCAGCAGATAGAGTACGCACAGGTACATCTTCAAGACCAACTAAGCCAATCTTAGCTAATAATGAGTAAAGATCTTGCTCAGTGTCGTAACCTTGAATCTGTAACCAAAATCGCAGGTTTTCAATCGCACTAAGTTGGCTATTCACCCCTGTTTTATGGCCGATAAATAACAATTGCCGGGCAAATTCATCATAATTTTTAGCAATTGATTCACCTTGCCACATAACTTGTCCTTCATCGGGCGCAGAAAAACCCGCAATTATACGCAGCAAGGATGTTTTACCAGCCCCATTTGGGCCTGCTAATTGCATGATTTGGCCTGATTTCAAGCTGAAATTAAGATCCGCAAACAAACAACGTTCTTGCTTGATGCAGGTGACGGACTTAATGTGTAACAAGATGATGATTCTCTATACCCAAAATTAGGCGTTAGTCTAGCATAATGATAGGGTAATACGAATAATGCTTTGCACCGATTAACAAAAACTTGATTTAAAATAATGAACAAACCTACACAGATAACATTAGCGAATTCGCTTCCTGTCAGTCATTCGTCGCACAATGGCGTTGCACAGCAATTACCTGTTTTCAGCGAGCAAACACTCAGCGCTAAAAACATCGTGTTCGCCAAAGGCTCTGTGCAGATGGAAGTCTATGTTGATAAGCATTGGCAAACATTACGCTTAGCTACAACTGGCACTGAAACAAACACTCAAAAAATTGCCAGTGCCGATATTCAACTCAGTAATGATGGTAAACAACTCACTATTTTACCAAAGCAAGCTGAGATCAGCTTGCGTCAAACAAACCAACTGCAAAGTGTTTTAAATTTAATTAACAGTGGTGTTCAGGTCGAGAATAAACCTTTGTCGTTGCAAATTATTTTACAGCCTGCTGCAAAATTACTGTTAAATCAGTTACACGCCAGTATTCCTATCAATAAAGAAGTCGCCCAACTACTGCACAATGAGCAAGATCTAAAAGCAATAATTACCCCGAACCGCAATAATTTTACCTTAAGTGTTGTTAATCGCTTTGCTGATACACTTCACCAGCAGCCAATCAGCCAAGCAAAACTTGCTCTTTGGCTCAGTAAACTGGTACCAAATGGGCAGCTACAGCTAGATAAAAATACCGCAATACTGAGCTTTAATAATTATAATGGCAATATTAAGCTCGCACTGCAGCAGCCGTTAAATAATCACAGCATACACTCAACTCAGCCTGGTGGGGTAATTCAAAAAGTACAATTAAATGCGCTTAATGAACAATTAATAATAAAAACGCAGCTACCAAAAATAGCTCTGCAGTTAAAAAATTCATTAGCCCATACTTTTAATTCATTGCTACAAAAAAGCCATGTACCAGGCCAGTTTAATACCCAAACAAGTGTCGCACCTAGCAGCCCCTTATTGGTCAGCAGCAGCCCAATAAGCTCGTGGTTGCAAGACAGTTTTGCTGACTTAAAAACCCGGATCAGTGACGCTGTACGCTATTTTGAAAGCAAACCATTTAGTCAAGTCAGCAATAAATCAGCTGTAGCACAATCACTAACACCAACAGATCAAACTGCACAAACCTTACTACCCAAATCACTCAGGCAAATAAACCTTGTGGCAATGGCGACAAGCAACACCCAACCATTACTGACAGATATTAGCCAAGGTACCGCGCTGCCAAAGCATTATCATCAATCGCCTCCCCTGGTACAGTTATTTCAGCGATTAAAAGCCGGTTTAGCAAGTATTACAGAGCCTAATGCGGTTAAAAATAACAGTACTACTGCGGCGCCACTGAGCAAAGATACCGATAACTACAAACAATTAAATAAACTAGCTGCCGCGATTCAATCCAGCGAGCAAACTACAGTAGCGCAAAATAAAACACCGCAGGTTACTGTTAATCCAAAACAAGCAGCATCTGATATTAATGCTCAACCTGCTCAGCTAAACAAAGAACCTATCGCTAAAGCGCTAGCACACAGTCCCGAACAAGTTCTACCCAGCAAAACCAATAGTACAACTGTCAATGTCAGTGATAATAGCGCTGTCGCCAAAACAGTTATAGCCGATGCTCAGCAAAAATTAAAAACAACTCCACCTTTTGCTGCAGGAGTAGATACCAAAGTAGCATCTCTAACAGCACAGCTAAACAACGACAATCTAAAAGCAAGTACTCACTTACATATAGAAGCACTATTAAAAGGACCGATAACCAGCGCTTTGCCAGCCAGCCAGATTAGCTTGCCACTGGAAGCCAAATTATTGGCACCACTTTTAAAAACGCCTATCGAAAAGCCGCTACCTAATTTTAAATCAGCAGCAAACTACGATAAACAGCATATCGCTTCACAAATTAATAAACTAGCAGCGACCAAAGTAAGTAATAATGTCGATTTAAATCGGCTAGTCAATCAAGCTTTTAGCCGCATGATTGACAGCCAATCGTTGCAACCGTTAACCATTCAACGAGAAATACTCAGTGTTTTGCGTCCAGAAAGCTTAACCACTAGTGCCCTGCAAAATAGTTTTAGCCAATCTATTGAGCATTTGGCAGTGGCGATTTTAGCGGCTCCAAGCTTAGCAAATATCAGTGCGTTGAATTTTAACAGTCAAAGCTCACTTGATGCTTTATTACAAATATTAGTGCCTAACTTTAAAGCAACTAACCCACAGAAACTGCAAGAACAATTACTACAGCCACAATCACAAGCCTTAGCGGCTGAGCTGAGCCAAATAAAAACTGCAATTAGCCAAATTAACAGCACCCCCATCAATCAGCAGCCTGATAATAATCCGTTAGTACAATTTTTACTGCCGATGCGACTGCCACCGGAAACCGCACAAACAGAAATTTCATTAGGACAATATAAAAAACCAAGCCAAAATAAACTCGAAGCTAAAAATGTTTGGTTTGTGCGACTTAATTTTGATTACGCTGAGCTTGGCCAATTACAGATCACCGCTGAATTAATGGATAAAGCACTCGATTGTCAATTACTTGCCTCAAGCCAAGATATCACCGCAATGGCTCATCCGCACCTTGAGAGTTTGCGTCATAAATTAACAGCTCATGGCCTACAAGTTGGTGAAATGAAGCTAAGCCAAGGTGCGCCGCAACACCAAGCTTTTTATCAATCCCATGCCATTATTAATATTAAGGTTTAAGCCATGAGTGAGATACCAAAACATAAGTCTGCAATTGGTTTAGTTTACGAAGCCGGTCGTACTCCTACAGTCAGTAGTAAAGGGTTTGGTGAGCTCGCAGAAGAGATCATTAAAGCTGCAGAAGAAAAAGGAATTTTGATCCACAAAGATGAAGCATTGGCTAAAACGTTATCGCATTTAGAGCTTGGCGAAGAGATCCCAAGAGAACTGTATTATGTGATTGCCGAACTGATTGCTTTTTCATATGTACTGCGGGGTAAATTCCCACCAGGCTGGCAAGACTTTCAAGGCAAGTTAAATATTCAGGCGTAAAAAGTAAAAGGCGCTAATTAGCGCCCTTTTGATGATGTAACGACATTAATAGTTCTGCTTCGGCACGCGGAAGTTCACACTCTCGTATGATCTCTTCAATATCGGCACCTAGTTCAACCATTTTCACTGCTCGAGAATAAATTTTCGCATCAGGATCGTCATATTTTTGCGCATCTTGTAATTGCGCTAACTCTTGATTTCGCTGCTCTACAGCGACTAATCGCTTACCAATACTTAGCATACCGGTGCGCATTTCTGCGACTTCACTGCGTAAAATACTGAGCTGTTGTTGAGTTTCTTGCAGTTGCAGTATTTTGCTTTTTAATGCTGCAGCGTACTTATTATTATTAATAAAAATTAGTCCCAAGCATACTAACACCAGTACAATTGAGACTCCAAGCAACGAGTATAACAACATAGTTTTTCCGTAAGCGTTATAAATCGCTCAACTCATCCCACTCTTCGTCATTTAGTAATTTATTTAAATCAACTAAAATCAATAATTCACCATCACGATTACTGACACCTTGAATAAACTTGGCACTTTCTTCAGTACCAATGTTTGGTGCACTATCAATTTCTGAGCTACGCAAATAAACCACTTCTGCTACACTGTCGGCTAAGATACCAATGACTTGCTCTTCAGCTTCAATAATTAATACTCGTGAATTGTCTGTTGCTTCTGCAGACATCAAACCAAATCGTGCACGCGTATCGATTACTGTTACAACATTGCCACGTAAATTAATAATCCCTAAAACATAGCTTGGAGCACCTGGTACTGGAGCAATTTCTGTATAACGCAAAATCTCTTGCACTTGCATCACATTCACACCATAGGTTTCTGATTCAAGCTTAAAAGTTACCCACTGCAATACTTCATCATTGCCATCGGTATTTTTACTGCTTGATAATAATCTTTGTTCACTCATGTTATTACTCCGAATATCGTTACTGGTCGCGGCTATCTAAACCTTGCTCTAATAATTGACCTAAGCTTTGCACATCAATTAAGGCACACATTTTTTCTTTAATTACACCTGCAAGCCAAGGCCGCTTGCCACTTTTAGCTCGCCATTTCACATCTTCACTGCGTAGTGTAATGTTATTAACCAGCTTTTCAGCCAACAATCCCCATTGGCTATTACCTAAAGTAATTAAGTATTGGTAGTTTAATTTGTCTTCTAACTCTTGGGTATACTTTTCTGGCATCACCCAAAGCGCTGTATCAACTACATTAAGATTCTCATCACGATTTAGCATCACTCCTTTAAACCACTTGGGTTTACCAAAAAGCTGATTAACTTCACCTAATTGATGAATACCACCTAATGCTTTTAATGGTACTGCGAGGGTAAGCCCAGCCACTTCAAAGAATAACGCCTGAAACTCACCATCAAAATAATCTTCTTGACGCTGTACAGGAGTTTTAGCTTCAGCAACATTTAGCTGTTCACTCACTTTAGCTATATCTTTGATATTAGCTTGGATCTGTGGTTTCTCAAGGGGCGCGGGTATTTCTTCCTCAATACTAGTCTTTGGCTCATCAAGTGCGTTTGGCTGCACAATGGTTTGCTGCGACGCCTTGAGTGGCATTTTATTGCTACTTTCTGTGGATGGAACTTGTTCGAGTAATTTTGCAACCGGGTGTAAGTCTGTTGACTCATCGTCTTCGCACAGTAAAGCCCCCAAGTACTGGGTCATTACTTTTTCATTAGCAAATAATTGCTTACTCATTCATTAACCTTGTTCAATCAAATAATCGAGTAATGCGCGATAAGCATAAACACCTCTTGAGCGTGGACAATACTGAATCGGTACTTGTTGAGCTAAACTTGCATCACGGAACTTAGTATCTACGGGTATTACCCCTGGCCATACTTTTTCTTGGTACGTTTGCTGTAATGTCTTATATGCTTCAAGGGATGCATTAGTGCGCTTATCATACATTGTAGGGATAATGGTATATTGATACTGCTTTGATTGCGAGCTTTGCATTAATTCCATGGTCCGCATCATTCGGTCTAGTCCTTTGAGTGCTAAAAACTCAGTTTGTACTGGCACTAAAATGCGCTCACTTGCAGCCAATGCGTTAACCATTAATACACCTAACACTGGCGGACAGTCTAAAATAGCGTAATCATAATGCTCACTAATTTTTGCTAAAGCTTTTTTTAAGATAAGCCCCATTCCGGTCTTATTACCCATACTGCGGTCAAGTGTCGCGATTGCCATCGTTGCAGGAAGAATATCTAAGTTATCTATGTTCGATGGACACAAAGCTTGCAATATTTCTTCACTTGCCATGCTGTTTCCACGGGCAAATATATCATATACACTGACTTCTAAATCTTCTGAATCAATGCCAAAGTAATACGTTAAAGATGCATGAGGATCGGTATCAATCAGTAATACTCGCTTTCCTTGCAGCGCTAATATACCAGCTAAGCTCACAGCCGTGGTCGTCTTCCCTACTCCACCTTTTTGATTTGCTACCGTCCAAATTTTCACATCACACCTTATTTTTGTTCGTTGCGCGTTGTAATTCTTATACCACCGTGTGGGAGTTGGATCACTTTAATAGTGTTGTCATCACTTGGCAACTCAATTGGTTGCTCTGCTTCAGTTTCTGTTGCTGGTTGCTCGGTTGTAACAATGGGCTTGGGTGGCAAACCATATTTTGATAATGCAACGACTACTTTACGATTTTCAGCACGTCCTTGCTCTGTATCATTATCAGCAAAAGGTGAATACTGTCCATATCCTTCAATGGCCATGCGCGCAGGGTTGATACCTAATGCATCAAGTTCGACTAAAATCGAGGTCGCTCTTGCAACAGATAGCTCCCAATTAGAACGAAACATTTCATTATGAATGGTTTCATTATCGGTATAACCACGCACTCTGACGTAGTTATCTACTGGGGCAATAATATCGTTTACTAATTTTATCACTGCTTTCGCGCGTTGATGCGCCACAGCACTGCCACTGGAAAATAACATTCCTGAGCTTAATTCAATGATCAACCAGTCTTGGTGCAACTCTAAACTTGCTTCGCCATCGCGTATTTCATCGATCAAGGCTGATTGTAATTTAGTTAATAAGCTATCTAAAGGTTTGCCTAAGTGTTTTTGTTTTATATTACTGGTATCGCTTTGTCCATCCAGTAACTCTGGGCCAGCTTCTTGCTTTTGAATACTTTCACCAAACAGTAGTTCGTTTTCAGGAGTCACTCTATCGGTTAATAAACCGGTCCCCGTCACGCCTTGACCCTCTTGACTATACTGACGAGCTGACTTGTCAAAAACCTGCTCCAGCGAATCAGATAAAATTTGGAAGCTTTCTTCTTTATTAATCGCAATCGCATACATCACTACAAAGAATGCAAACATAATAGTCATGTAATCAGCGTACGACACTAGCCAACGTTCTGTATGCTGACTTTTGGTCGATGAGTGACGAAGTCGACGGCGCATCATAATAATTATTCTTGAAGCTGACTTGGACGCTCTACACGATACGCTTCAAGTTTCAGCTCAATATTGACAGGGCTATCACCTTGGCTCATGGCAATAATTCCTTCAGCTAATAACTCATGAAACAGCATCTTTTGTTCTACTTGTTGTTTGAGCTTGTTAGCCATAGGTAAAAACAATAAATTTGCTAAGCCAACCCCATAAATGGTGGCAAGAAAAGCAGTCGCAACCCCTGCACCTAACTTTTCAGGTTCAGTGATAAATGACATCGCTTGGATCAGACCAAGCACTGCGCCTAATATACCGATGGTAGGACTGTAACCGCCCAACGCCTCATAAACTCGACTGGCTTCAAGCAGCCGTTCTCTTTCTAGCAACAAATCAATTTCTAGTGTTTCTCTGAGTTTTTGCTCACTGTTGCCATCAATCAGTAAACTCAAGCCTTTGGCAACATATGGATCCGGATGGGTTAACGCTATTTCTTCAAGTGCTAAATACCCTTCTTGGCGGGCTTTTTGTGACCAACTTTTAACTTGCTCAATTGCTCTGTTGATATCGTAACTTGGTGGGAAAAATACCCAGTGGCTTATTCTTAATGCTTTATTAAACGTACTTGCTGGTGTTTGTAGCATTACAGCACCTAACGTACCGCCCAACACAATGATTAATGCCGGGCCATTAAATAAAGCACTCACAACACCGCCTTCTAGTGAGTAGCCATAACCAATCGCCAAAAGTGCAACGAACAGGCCTAGAAACGACAACTTATCCACAACCAATCTCTCGAACTAACCGATTAGCAACGTCTTCAAGCGCAATGCTTGCCGATGATAACCCTGCGTTAGCAACCGCTTGTGGCATACCATATACCACACTGGTTTTTTCATCTTGTGCCCAAATAGTAGCGCCGGCTTGTTTAAGCATTCTTGCACCGTCTCTTCCATCTGCGCCCATGCCTGTAAGTACCACAGCTAATACATCACCTTGGAACGATTTGGCTGTACTTGCAAAAGTAACATCAACACTTGGTTTATAGGTGATCCGGGCACTATCGTCTTCAAAAACACGTAAAGTGCGATTGCCAGCCCGTCCCTCAATCAACATTTGTTGACCGCCCGGCGCTAGATACGCGACGCCTGGCATTAATCGGTCGCCTTGTTGTGCTTCTTTTACTTTTATTTTGCACAAGCCGTTTAAACGTGCGGCAAATGCTGGCGTAAACGCAGCTGGCATATGCTGTATTAACAAAATAGGGTGCGGAAAATTAGCGGGCAACTGAGTCAGAATTGTTTGCAGTGCAACAGGTCCTCCCGTTGAAGTACCTATTGCAACTATTTGATATTTCTTTCCTGAAGCGCGAGTGTTAGCTGCAATATTAGTCGCAGGTGCAGCGCTCCGGTTAAAGCTTCGATCTGGTTGAGTTATCGCAGGGCGACTTGTTGTACCTGCAGAAACGGGAGGTATTGGTGCCGATGCAGGAGGCGTTGTCGGCCGACTAAAGCGCGAAAGACGCTTGCGTCCAATTTCTTTTACTTTATTTTGTAATAACTTAATCGCATCTTCATTATTACGAGCAATATCTTCAAATTTTTTCGGTAAAAAATCTAGAGCACCCGCATCAAGTGCGTCTAAGGTTGCTGTTGCGCCATCACGAGTCAGTGAGGAGAACATCAGAATAGGGGTTGGATTTGCTGCCATGATTTCTTTTACAGCACTAATGCCATCAAGCACGGGCATTTCAACATCCATGGTGATTACATCTGGACGAAGTTGATTTGTTTTATCGACCGCTTCTCGGCCATTTACCGCAAAACCAATTACTTCGATATCCTTATCTTGCTCGAGTATTTCGCTCACTCTGCGGCGAAAGAAACTTGAATCATCAACAACTAAAACTTTAACTGCCATTGGCATACTCTTGTTAAATTTTATCTGTGAGAGCCATATTTAGCCCTCACAATAAGATAAGAATTGGCCTAACCTGCGTAGTGTTTTAACAGGTTTGGAACATCTAAGATCAGCGCTATACCACCGTCAGACGTGATCGTTGCACCTGCCATACCAGGTGTTCCTTGTAGTAAAGCATCAAGCGGTTTAATAACAACTTCTTCTTGACCAATCAATGAATCCACTACAAAACCAACTTGTTGCGTACCAATTTGTACAATTACAACATGGCCTTGAGCTTTGCGTAATGATCTGTCAGCACCTTTAACTAACCAATGTTCTAAATAAAACAACGGTCGTGCTTTCTTACGAACAATAATGGTTAATTGACCATCAACTACATTCGTTTTAGTTAGATCTAGGTGGAATATTTCATTAACACCAGCCAGTGGTAATGCAAATGTTTGCTCACCGACAACCACCATCAATGTCGGCAAAATAGCCAACGTTAACGGTACTTTAATTTCTAGGATTGTGCCTACACCTAGCTCAGATTGAATACTCACAGAACCATTTAGTTGGGTAATTTTGGTTTTCACCACATCCATACCCACACCACGACCCGAAATATCAGAGATCTGTTCTTTGGTGGAAAAGCCTGGTGCAAAAATAAGGTTATAGGCTTCTGTATCAGATAGTCGAGCTGCTTGCTCGTGATCAAGCACCCCTTTATTGATTGCTATTTTTTTCAGTTTTTCAGGGTCCATACCTGCACCATCATCACGAATGGTGAGCAAAATATGATCACCCTCTTGCGATGCTGATAAAGTAACAGTCCCAGTTCTTGACTTACCTGCCGCTTCACGCACATCAGGCATTTCAATACCATGGTCAACCGAGTTGCGCACCAAGTGGACTAAAGGATCTGCCAGTGCCTCAACTAAGTTTTTATCTAAATCGGTTTCTTCACCCACGAGCAGTAAGTTAATGTCTTTTCTCAAACTGCGGGCTAAATCACGGACTACGCGAGGAAAACGACCAAACACTTTCTTGATCGGTTGCATCCGCGTTTTCATTACCGCACCTTGCAAGTCTGCGGTTACTACATCAAGATTCGAAATGGCTTTACCCATCGCTTCACTTTCAGTATTGGTTGCTAAACTGACTAAACGATTGCGAACCAATACCAGTTCACCAACCATGTTCATTATTTGATCTAGGCGTTTTGTATCAACACGCACCGTCGTATCAGCTTGTGGAGGAGCTGGTTTTTTAGCAACAGCTGTCGCTGGAGCTGGTGCGGATTTTTCAGCTGCTTTCACAGGCTCAGACACTGCTGGTTTGGGCACTGGCTTAGCTGCGGCAACAGGTGCAGGTGCAGGTGCAGGTGTTGGTGCTTTTTTAGCGGGTGCTGGCTCAGTCTCAGCGACCGCTTGTGGCGCGCTGCCTTTACCATGTAATTCATCAAGTAAAGCTTCAAATTCATCATCGCTGATTTCATCTGGACCATTACTTTTCGTCGATGCTGAAGGTGCTTGGGTCGGTTTAGGCGCAGCACTTTCGGTGCCTGCAGTATCTTTATTACTTACTAGACCGAAGCTACCAATACCGTGCAATTCATCCAATAAATTATCAAATTCATCATCAGTAATATCACTATTTGATGATTCATTGCTGACAGTGGTTGTTGGCGTTATAGGACTTTTCCCTTGTCCGTGGAGCTCATCAAGCAGACTCTCAAATTCATCTTCTGTTATCTCATCGATTTGAACATCTTTTTGATCGCTATCAACTTGACCATCAAATAATGAGTCTAGCGCAAATGGATCGTCAGAATCATCTAAAATATCATCAGCATCAACAACAGGGATATCGCCTGCAGGTTCAGCACTGCCAGTTAATTCTTCAGCCGTTGGCGGCAGCCCCAATTTATGTAAAACAGCGAGTAATTCTGGATTTGCTGGTTCTGGTTTTTCTCTACTTTGGATAGTCGCAAACATTTCGTTGATAGTATCGAGTGCTTGCAAGATCACGTCCATCAGTTCGGAATTAACCTTACGAACACCTTGACGCAATAAATCGAAAACGTTCTCTGCACCATGGCAAGCATCGACTAGTTCAGTCATGCTTAAAAAGCCTGCGCCGCCTTTTACCGTATGAAAACCACGGAAAATTGCATTGAGTAATTCGGTATCATCTGGGTTATTTTCAAGCTCCACCAGCTGTTCTGACAAAAGCTCAAGAATTTCTCCAGCCTCTACTAGAAAATCTTGTAAAATATCTTCATCGACTTCAAAGCTCATGCAGTTTTCTCCTCTTAGAAGCCCAAGCTTGATAATAAATCATCAACATCATCTTGTCCTGAGACAACATCATCACGAGATTCTTTATCAATAATTGGCCCTTCAGGGCCTGCAAGTGTATTTTCAGCAGGCGGTTTTTCAATGACTGGTGCTATTGTTTTTGTTTCGCTATCATCTTGGCTGCCAAATGCTGTCAACAAGTGGATCAAGCTGTCTTCGACTTCTCTAACAAGCTCGATAACCCGACGGATCACTTGACCGGTTAAATCTTGAAAATCTTGTGCCATTAACACATTGGTCATGAGTCCTTGCAACTCATCCGTTTTAGTTTGCGAGCTATTCATGAACTTATCTAAGCTATGGCAAAGTGTTTTAAATTCACCTAGCTCGATTTCACGATTCATTAAACGATCCCAAGTGGGTTTAATGTCTGAAATGTCATCTGCAAGCTGTTGGGCAATGGGTAAACTTGCTTCTACAGCATCCATGGTTTTATTAGCAGCGTTTTCGGTCATTTCCATAACATAGTTAAGACGCTGCTTCGCGTCGGGTAGTGCATCTTTGGTCAAATCAGCTAAACGTGTATCAAGCTCAAAATTTTTCAACGCATCATGAAGCTGACGCGTAAGTTTGCCTACTTCGGCAAATAATTCTGATTGCTCTTTTGACGCCGCATCAATAATTAACTGATCAGCTTTATCTTGTTCACCGTTTTCAAGGTAAACCACAAGCTGACGGGCTTGTTCTAAACTGATCTGAGGCGCAGCAGGTGCTGACATAAGCCTCTCCTATTTATTTAACCTAAACGCTCAAACACTTTTTCCAATTTGGTTTTCAGTGTTGCAGCTGTAAATGGTTTAACGATATAACCGTTAACACCAGCTTGTGCAGCAGCAACAATTTGTTCTTTTTTAGCTTCTGCTGTTACCATTAAAACAGGAATGTGTTTCAGGCTGTCATCGGCCCTAATAGCGCGCAAGAGATCGATTCCTTGCATGCCAGGCATGTTCCAATCTGTAACTACAAAATCAAATTCTTGATTCTGCAACATCGGTAAAGCTGTTGAGCCATCGTCAGCTTCTTGTACATTTGTAAAACCCAAATCTCTTAACAGATTTTTGATAATACGTCTCATCGTCGAAAAATCATCAACAACAAGAATTTTCATGTTTTTATCCAAAACATCCTCCGGTGAGGTCTGAACCTATATTTACTTACTACTAATTAATCCAGTCATTGATTTTTGCTTTGAGCTTAATCATCGCCTGACCATGTATCTGACTCACACGCGATTCACTTACATCGAGTATATGTCCAATCTCTTTTAAATTCATTTCATCGTTATAATACAGCGACAATACTAACCCATCTCGTTCAGGTAAAGATTGTATAGCTGTTAATAATGATTGATTAAAGCGTTCATTTTTAACGTTATTAAAGGGCTTGTCCAGTGCTAAATCATGTCCCACTGGTGTGATAACATCTTCATCTACCCCTAAGTCTTCTATACCTAACACTTTACTTGAATTTACATCACTAAGAATATGATGGTACTCATCTAGCGTAATATCAAGTTTTTCAGCAACTTCACTGTCTTTAGGTTCTCGATTCAGGCTGCTTTCTAGCTCACTAATCGCTTCAGCGACTCTGCGGCTATTACGGTGCACTGAGCGTGGAGCCCAATCACCTCGGCGCATTTCATCCAGCATCGCACCACGGATACGAATGCCTGCAAAGGTTTCAAAGCTTGCACCTTTAGTCGCATCAAAGTTCTTTGATGCTTCAATTAACCCTATCATCCCCGATTGAATCAAATCATCGAGTTGCACACTCGCGGGTAAACGAGCGATTAAATGACAAGCCACTTTTTTGACTAAGGAAGCATGTCGCTCAACAATCACATTTAAATTTTGTGTCGATTGATATCCCATCGCTTTATTCACCGATGCCGTCATAGTTAGCCGTTTACTAATTTTTCTATGAAAAATTCTAAATGACCAGATGGTTGATTAGGTATAGGCCATTTAACTGCTTTTGTCGCTAATGTTTTAAATGCTATTGCTGCTGGGGAACTTGGAAATAAATCAACAATCACTTTCTGACGACGAGTTGCTTTACGCATATTTTCATCATACGGGACTGTTGCTACCAATTCCATTGAGACATCCAAAAAGCGATCCGTTACTTTTGAGAGCTTAGCAAATAGTTCCTGGCCTTCACGCATGCTGCGCACCATATTAGCAACGATTTTAAATTTATACACACCGTGCTCACGACTCAATACTTTGATTAATGCATAAGCATCAGTTATTGAGCTCGGTTCATCACATACTACTACCATGACATCTTGCGCTGCGCGCGAAAAACTTAATACCATGTCAGAGATACCAGCAGCAGTATCAACAATTAATATATCAAATTCGGTATTTAATTCACTAAAAGCGCGAATTAAACCAGCATGTTCTGATGGTGAAAGTTCCACCATACTTTGTGAGCCTGACGTCGCTGGTACTATTTTAATTCCTGCAGGCCCTTCAACTAAAATTTCATCGAGCTCGCATTCACCTGATAGTACATGAGATAGATTACGCTCTACCCTAAGTCCTAACATCACATCACAATTTGCTAAACCCAAATCGGCATCCAGTACTAACACTCGGTTTCCGAGCTGACCCAACGCAATCGCAGTGTTAAGTGAGACGTTAGTTTTCCCTACGCCACCTTTGCCACCTGTTACAGCGATAACTTTAACGCCGTTATTATTGTTTTGACTCATTTTACGCAGGCCACTTGCTTGATCTAATACTGTGTTAATCATACATCCCTACTGTGCTTGACGCTACTGCTTGGCGTCGTGAATGTTGTGCTTTTGTTCTTTTTAAATACAATTGTTCTGCTTTTTTTACTAATTTCTCTGCATTGGCGACCCGAATGTCCTCTGGAACGCGCTGACCGTTAGTAAGATACCCTATTGGAAGGCGATTTTGAATCGCTATACTAATAATCTCACCTAAACTTAATGATTCGTCTAATTTAGTGAAAATACAGCCACTTAATTGTACCTTCTTAAAGTGTCTTACGGTTTCTTGTAAAACATTAATTTGTGCGGTCGCACTGAGCACTAAATAATTGCGAATATCGACACGTTGATTACGCATTAGTGTATTTAACTGCTCAGTTAAACGTAAATCACGTTGGCTCATTCCCGCTGTATCTATTAATACTAGACGCTTATTTCGTAAATGATATAAAACTTCTGCTAATTCATTGGCATCTTTAACTTGTTTTACACCACAACCGATGATTCGGCCATAAGTAGCAAGCTGTTCATAAGCGCCAATACGGTAAGTATCAGTGGTAATAAGCGCAACTTTATCTGCGCCATATTTTTGTGCGCCAAGGGCTGCAAGTTTTGCCACGGTTGTAGTTTTACCAACCCCAGTAGGGCCAACAAGTGCATATACGCCGCCTTGGCGTAGTATTTCATTATTTGTAGTATGCATTTGGTTTTCAACCATTTGCAATAGCGCTTGCCATGCTTGCTGACGTGACACATCATCGGGAATAAAACAGGCCATTTGCTCTGCAACTTCACTGTCAATACCCATTCCGACTAAACGATCGATCATGCATGCGCGAGTAGGGTCGCGACGCGCTAAATCTTGTTGCATCAAGCCAGATACTTGATACTCAAGTAATTGACGCATCGCTGCCATTTCATCACGCATAGCGGTAATTTCATCTGTTTTGGGTGCACTTTTTGTTGGCATCGGAGTATCTAAATCATCAAAACCACTTTCTAGATCATCATCAAAACCTAAGCTATGTGCTTGCGTTTGTGGACGCGACGCAGTATCGCGACGAGCAAAATCATTATGTGCTTGTGGTTCATGGCGAGTTTGCTGTGCTTGATGTTGTTGCTGTGGTTGATACTGAGTTGATGTATCAATCCCTGACTGGCTAAACATCGATGCAAGCTCAGGTGAACGTGGACGCGGTGATTGGCGCTCTAATAATGCTTGTAAGCTATCAGCTACCGCAGCTTGCGGCTCAGGCTGTGAACGTTGTGGCGCAGGTTTAACAAAGTTAGCATTTGTTTGTGCTTGTGCCGTAGCAACATGTGCTTGTGCAGGTGCTTTCGGGGCTGCTTTTTCATAATCAACGGCGGCAACAATCTCTACCCCATTGGCTAATTTTTTATTTGACATGATTACAGCATCTACACCGAGTTCATCTTTAACTTCTTTCAGTGCGGTGCGCATATCTTTAGCAAAAAAACGTTTTATTTTCATGGTTCAACCCCTTTAAAATCCGATTATTGGCCTACTGAGCTGACAATCTTGATCTGTCTTTCGTCTGGTACCTCTTGATAAGACATCACTCGCAATCCTGGAATGGTGTACTTAACAAAACGAGATAACACAGTGCGTAACATTCCTGACGTTAGCAATATCGAAGGTTCACCGGCCATTTCTTGGTTTTGATGCGCTTCATTTAATGATTGTTGAAGTCGCTCTGCAAGTCCTGGCTCTATTCCGGCACCTTCGTCGCCTGCATTTTGTAGTGACTGATGCAACATCTGTTCCAACTCAGGCGCCAAGGTTATGACAGGGATTTCTGATGACATTCCAACCGCGTCTTGAACAATTAATCTGCGCAGTGAAATTCGCACTGCTGCGGTTAATACATCAGGATCTTGGCTTCGAGGGCCATACTCAACAAGGGTTTGTACAATTGAACGCATATCGCGAATAGCAACGCCTTCATTTAATAAATTTTGTAATACTTTAACAATTGCTGTTAGTGGTAAAATATCTGGCACTAGCCCTTCAACTAAACGAGGATGACTTTTTGCCAGCATATCTAATAGATTTTGCACTTCCTCGTGGCCGAGTAACAAGGCCGCGCTGTTAGTTAGTAACTGACTAATATGCGTTGCTACCACTGTTGCTGCATCAACCACGGTATAACCGAGTGATTGTGCTTCATCTTTTTGATCTGGTTTGATCCAAATAGCGTCTAGACCAAAGGCCGGATCTTTAGTAGCAATGCCTTTTATTGGACCAAATACTTGGCCAGGATTAATAGCCAACTCATCACCGTGCTTAAGCTCCCCCTCACCACTTGAAACACCCATCATGGTAATTCTGTATGCATTTGGGTCTAACTCTAAGTTATCGCGAATATGCACCGGTGGAATTAAAAAACCAAGTTCTTGAGATAACTTTTTACGTACCCCTTTGATCCGGTTTAATAGTTCGCCACCTTGTGATTGATCAACTAATGGAATTAAGCGATAGCCAACTTCAAGGCCAATTACATCAACTTGTTGTACATCATCCCAACCTAGCTCTTTTTGCTCTTGCTTGTTAGCAACACCAGTGCCTGTTGCACCACCATTGGTAGCTTCTGCTTCTTTTGCTGCTGCTTCTTTTAGCTTATTTTGCTGGGTGTAATACGCTAAGTAACCAAGTAATGCACCAAGACTTAAAAAAGCAAAATGTGGCATACCCGGTACTAAACCCATCACGATTAAAATACCCGAGGCGATAAATAATGATTTCTCGTTACCGAGTTGTTTCTTAAATTGATCGCCCATATTGAGCGATTCATTTTGACGAGTAACAACAATTGCAGTGCCAATTGATAACAGTAATGATGGTAATTGTGCGACTAAGCCATCACCAATGGTCAGCAAAGTATACACTTCCATGGCGTTGCCAAAGCTTAAATCATGCTGGATCATACCAACAAACAAGCCGCCAACAATATTGATGATCAGTATTACAATACCAGCAATCGCATCACCTTTTACAAACTTGCTCGCACCATCCATAGAGCCATAAAAGTCCGCTTCACGGGTGACTTCTTCACGGCGATCTCGTGCTTGCTCTGCACTAATAAAACCCGCATTCAAGTCAGCATCAATGGCCATTTGTTTGCCTGGCATCGCATCTAAGGTAAAGCGTGCCGATACTTCAGAGATCCTGCCTGCACCTTTGGTGATTACCACAAAGTTGATGATAATCAAAATCAAAAACACCACTAAACCAACCGCGTAGTTGCCACCAATTACCACTGAACCAAAAGCTTCAATAACTTTACCTGCGGCATCACCACCGTTATGACCTTCAAGCAGCACCACCCGGGTACTGGCAACATTTAGTGCCAAACGCATAATCGTTGCAATCAATAGCACTGCTGGAAACATACCAAATTCAACAGGCTTCATGGTGTAAACTGTCACTAACAACACCACTAATGCTAAAGCTATATTAAACGAGAAAAGAATGTCGAGTAAAAATGGCGGTAACGGTAAAATCACCATACCCAACGCAGCGAGCACCAGCAAAGGTGTACCAACACCTTTTAAATACTCTTTTTTATCTTTATTAAGTTGTTGTAATACAGCTTTAAATTCCATAATTCTACAATTTCAAAAAATTGACACTAAACGGAATTTGCAATAACTATTCCAAGTTATTAATTACTAGCTTAAAAGAATACTGATTATTCAAATCAATACTTATAGGCATCTGGAATTGGGAGTGTTTTATTCAATTTTGTAGGGCGTTTACCACGGCCTTTTTGAAAGCGTTTAAGCTGAAATACATAAGCTAAAACTTGTGCGACTGCAGTAAATAGTTGGTCAGGGATTTGCTCTCCTACTTCGGCGGTATGATACAGTGCTCGAGTTAGCATGGGGGATTCAAGGATGGGTACCTCGTTACCAATGGCTATTTTCCTAATTTGCATCGCCATCTCATCAATGCCTTTGGCAACGACTATCGGCGCGCCAGCGCGCTCTGTGTCGTACTTTAATGCCACAGAGTAATGAGTAGGGTTGGTGACAACTACATCGGCATCTGGCACATCCTGCATCATGCGTCGCTGCGACATTTGTCTTTGCGTTTGTCTTATACGCGCTTTAATTTGCGGATCACCTTCAGAATTTTTATATTCATCTTTGACTTCTTGTAGAGTCATTTTTAATTCTTTGTGATGTTTATGGCTTTGGTATGGCGCATCAATCGCAGCAATAATGGTTAAGGTGCAGGTCAGTCCTAAAAACATCCATGCGAGTATCTCTAAGGCATGAATGATATTGCCCGGCGCACTTTCAATACTCAGATGAAGAATTTCATCAAAGAAGGTGTTGATCAAAAAGATAGCAAAGCCAGCTACTACCACAAACTTTAAAATCGATTTCACCAACTCGACGCCCGCTTGTGGACCTAACATCCGCTTTATACCTTTTGCTGGTGACATTTTACTGGCTTTAGGTGCTGCCGCCTCCCAACTAAAGTTAAAACCACCTAACAAGGTATTACCTATGATACCCGCCAGCACAATAATAAACACAAACATCGCCATCGGAAACACTAGCGCATCGGCCACCGCTCCCCACACTGAAAACATTTTAGTGGTATCGTACGTTTCATTACGGTTCAAGCTGAGCATGCGACCCATTATATTATACAGTCCCTTGCCAATCTCAGGTCCGTACATAAGTAATGAAATGGCTGAAAAAATAAGTACAAACATGGTGCCAAGCTCTTTTGAGCGCGCAACTTGGCCTTTCTTTTTCGCGTCGCTTACTTTTTTCCCCGTGGGTTCTTCGGTTTTTTCTTGACCTGAATCTTCAGCCATCACTCTCTCCTATGGGGAACAACCAACTAAAGTACACATTAACTCAATCATTTTTAACCATTGAAATTCAAATTGAGTAACAAAGTTACCTAAGGTTGCCCAAATAATGACTAAACCTGCAACCAAGGTAAACGGAAAACCGATTGAAAAAATGTTTAACTGCGGTGCTGCACGGGTCATCACACCAAACGACATATTAATCACCAGCATAGCTGTTAAAGGCGCCAAAGATAGCACCAAGGCGGTAGTAAACATCCAGCCGCCCCACGTCACTATGTCCCAATAATGATCAACCGCCCACCAATTACCGTCGATTGGCAGCACTTCAAAGCTATGCACTACCATTTGGATCATCATTAAATGGCCATTAAATACAAAGAATAATAGCGTGGCTAGAATCAAATAAAACTGCCCAACAGCAGGCACACTCATACCATTAGAGGGATCAACAACTGAGGCGAAACCAAGACCAGTTTGCATTGCTAATATTTGCCCTGCTAACACAAAAGTATTCAACATCAATACAGAAGCAAAACCTATCGCAACACCGATTAACATTTGTTGAATAACTACCAAGATCATCTCAAAAGAGAATAAGTTATTAAATGTCGCAGGCGGAAGTACTGGTACAACTAAAAAGGTAATCATTACCGCTAGACCCATCTTGATCCGCGTAGGCACATTTTTAGCACCCAGCCCCGCCATGATCATAATCATCGAGCTGATCCGTACTAGTGGTAACAAAAAGTCACTCAGCCACTGAATAATGACTGAAAAAGGAAACTCCATACTAGCCTGCTATCTCTGGGATGATAAGCACTAAACGAGTGAAAAAATCCATTAACTCTTGCGTTAACCAATGCCCTCCAGCAATTAACGCACTGATGGTAATTAATAAGCGCGGCAAAAAGCTTAATGTTTGTTCATTGATTGATGTAGCAGCTTGAAAAACGGCAACCACTAAACCCACTAATAAACCTGGTACCACAATTGCGGAGACTAACTTAATAACTAAAAACAAAGAATCGCTGAGTATGTCAACAAAAATTTCCGGTTCCATGGTCCCCTCCTAACCTTTGTAGGCAAAGTATTGTATTGCCATATCAAGTACCTAAGCCAAAACTCTTCGCTAAAGTGCCCATTACTAAACTCCAGCCATCGACAAGTACAAACAACATAATTTTAAACGGCATAGACACAATCATCGGCGAGAGCATCATCATACCCATGGCCATTAAAACTGACGCAACTACTAAATCGACTATCAAAAATGGAATAAAAAACATAAAACCAATAATAAATGCAGTTTGTAATTCACTGGTTATAAATGCGGGGATCAATACAATTAATGGCGTCGCTTCAGGTGAGTCTAACTTGTCATACCCAGCAATTTTAGCGAAGGTTTCTAAATCTTTTATGCGCACCTGTGAGAGCATGAATTCCTTCATCGGCTCTTTGGCAAGTTCAAGCGCTTGAATCGAGGTCACCTGCTCATTTAAATATGGCTCAATGGCTTGCTGATTCACTTTTTGATAAACCGGCGTCATTATAAAAATACTTAGAAATAGCGACATACCTAACAGTATTTGATTTGATGGTGTTTGTTGCAAACCAATTGCTTGGCGCAAAATAGCCAGTACTACAATAATGCGAGTAAATGAGGTCATCATGATCACCGCAGCGGGTATAAAGCTCAGCGCGGTCATAATAGCCAGAACTTGCAAGGTTACAGAATAATCTTGCGAGCCATCTGGATTAGTCGTAATACTTAACGCTTCAATGCCTTCGGCGTTAACTGAGGGAATAAAAACGAATGCAAAAAGTATAAGCAGCCACTTAGTCATATTATTAATTCTTTTTAATGTGGTTAGTTTGTGGGTTTAATAGCTTGCCAAAACGTTGTGCTAGGGCTGGCAACTCTTTTTCTGTTAACGGGGTTTCTAATTTATGCAGGTAGTTAATACTATGCGGCGTTACACCTAATAAATGCTGACAATTATCAATTTCGACGACCATTAATCGCTCTCGCGCACTTAATGGTAAACTACGCACCACTTTAAATTCGTCGGTATTTGCTAAATTGGGGTTTAGTTTTTTAACCAAAAATGCCAGTACCACAATCAGTACTAGCACCATGATTAAAGACATTACCATTGAGAGTAAGTCGCCCATAGGTGTCGCTGCGGGCAGTGCTGAGCTTGCTGCAGTCGATAAAAAAAGCCAACAGCTCATCGCAGCTTTTTGATCCGTTCAACTTGGCTGATCACGTCAGTGAGGCGGATACCAAATTTATCATTAACTACGACGACTTCACCGTGCGCTATCAATGTACCATTAACTAATACATCCAGTGGTTCACCGGCAACACGATCAAGTTCAACAACTGAACCTTGGTTAAGCTGAAGTAAGTTACGAATATTGATTTTTGAACGCCCAACTTCCATCGAAATAGTTACCGGGATATCTAAAATTGTATCGAGTTTGCGTTTTTCTTCGCCACTCATTTCATGTCTAGTATCACTTAACTCGTCAAGTTCAGTTACTTTGGCACCGTCAGAACTGTCGGTTCCTTCGGCTTCGGCTAAAGCAGCCGCCCATTCGTCCATTGTATCTTGGTCATCACTCATACTATTAAACCTTTTAATTCTCTTACCAGTCTAAATCTACGCCTTCTGAAAGGTGTAGATCATCTTCTAGTTCTGCTAATTCCGCATCTGAATCAAGCTTTTTGCCACCTTTTGTAAAGACATGCAACTCTGATTTGACTGATTCAGGACGTCTAATTTTTTCACTAATTTGCAGCGCAACGTTATCACGAGAACGACCCATTTTCGCCCTAAAGGTCGGCAGCTCTTCGACAAACACCGTTATGTGCTCTGGCATTTCAACAGGAATAATATCCCCAGCCTTAAGCTCCATAATTTGCGCTAAGGTTAAATCAACTTCAAGCAGTTGTGTTGATATTTCAACTTCAACATCCATAATTTCATCACGTAAGGCTTTGCTCCAACGTAAATCGGTATCTTCAGTATCTGATTGCACACCAGCATCGAGTAATTCACGAATAGGTTCAAGCATTGAATACGGCAATGCGATATGGAAATCTCCGCCACCGCCATCCAGCTCAATATGGAATGAACTGATCACTACTACTTCGGTGGGGCTGACGATATTCGCCATTGCTGGATTAACTTCTGAATCAAGATATTCAAAAGACACGTCCATTACCGGCGCCCATGCTTCTTTGTAATCTTCAAAGATTATTTTTAATAGCATTTGTACAATACGGCGCTCAGTAGGCGTAAATTCACGACCTTCTATTTTCGCATGATAGCGACCATCGCCACCAAAAAAGTTATCAACCAAGATAAACACTAACCGTGCTTCCATGGTGATTAATCCAGTACCTTTAAGAGGACGAAAGCGCACCATGTTAAGACTGGTAGGAACAAATAAAGTGTGGATATATTCACCAAACTTTATCATTTGTACGCCATTGATAGAAACCTCAGCAGTGCGGCGCATCATATTAAACAAGCTAATTCGCATGTGTCGAGCAAATCGTTCGTTCACAATCTCCAGAGTCGGCATGCGACCACGAACAATACGATCTTGTGAAGAAAAATCGTATTGTAGCGTATTACCGCTGCCATCATCACCGTCCTGTAGATCCTCCTCTTCGACTTCATCGACACCATGCAACAGGGCATCGATTTCATCTTGGGATAATAAATCGCTCACGCTGACCCCTTATTGCATTACAAAGCCGGTAAACAACACCCGCTCGATTACTTTACTTCCCTCTACGTCCATTAACGCCGCTTGTACTTTATCAAGCGCTGCTACTCGCAGGGTTTCTTTTCCTTCGCTAGTGCCCAGTTCATCTGCGGTGGTGGTTGAAAACACACCAAGCAATGTACCTTCAATTAGTGGAATATGCTTTTTGGCCGTTTCTTCATTCACATCACCGCGCACTAATAATTGCACTTTTATTTGCACAATACGGTCACGACTTGCACCTGGTACGTTAAAAATAAAAGGTCGAGGCATCGCAACATATAAAGCACTGCCAACCTTTGCACCACTGCCACTTACCTCTGCAGTTTCAGTTGCAGGTGCAACCGATTCGTCTGCAAGTGTTTCAGGAGCAGCGTCTGAGCCTGACATCAAGAAAAAGCCAGCGGCACCACCAATTACCAATACCGCAGCAATAATAATTATAATCAGCTTTTTTTTACTTTTACTGCCATCTTCAATTTCTAAATTTGCTTCTTCAGCCATGCCGCTTTCCTTTATGCCTTGATAATAGCGATATTACGAGTGTCACCGCGCACCATCAAGTTATTTATTTTTATAGTCTTATACCTCATATAATAGCAGGTGTTAGGCATAGTAATCTATTGATGATGAAGATTGTTGCCCAGAGCCGCGAATTGGTTGCTGAGTTAATGCAGTTTCCTCTTCATTTTGTTGCTGATTTGCCTGTTGACCACGACCATTTTGTTGTCCGTCACCACCAGTATCACTTTGACTATTCCCCTGCTGGATACTGCTTTCACCCAGTTCAATTCCCTGCTGCGCTAACATTTCCCGTAATCTCGGCATTGATTGCTCAAGGGCTTCTTTGGCTTGCTGATTTTGCACCACAAAGTTAATGTGAGCTTGTTCTGCATCGCTACGAATACGAATTTGCATACTGCCCATTTCTGGCGGATCAAGACGTATTTCAGCTTCTTTATTATTAATGCTTAACAATGCACTCACTCGTTCTTGCAGTAACTTGGCAGCATCACTTTTCATGATATTCAACGCTTGTAACGCAGTTGGATCAATATTTATTTGTCTTGTCTGTGATGTAGGACTCGCTTGCTGAGCATGCATTACTTGCATATCAGCCAAAGCTTGTTGATAACTTTGCTCACTCCCTTCTACAGCCGTGGCTGTTGTAACTGCAGTGGTTAATCCGGTGAGCTGGCCAAACAATTGATTTACACGTGCCAATGTGTTGTCGCGCACAGGGCTTTGCTCTGCTTTAATATTTTCAGCAAATTGCTCGCTTTTTAGAACATTATCTTGTACTGCCAGTTTCACTTCTTGCTCTTTGCTTGCAGCCTTTATAAGTGCATCTTGTGGCGCAGATACTTTATTTGTATCTGATTTAGCGGTGCTGCTATTGGTAGTTGTAGTGCTTGCTAAATTATCTGCCATTGACTGAACCGTCAATTGAGCTTTTGACTCAGTCCTTTTTTCAGTACTCTCTGGCTGGGCTAATTCAGTAATCGCCTTATTGATCTGAGTTAATAAAGCCCCTTTGGGCTGCTCATTGCTCACAAAATTTCGTAATTGCTGGCTTAATGCCTGTTTTTGCATAGGGCTTAACAGCGAAATATCTTTACTTAGTTGAGTTAGCTCTGCGGTGTTAATTGTCGCAACTGCAGTGGTAGGTTTTGCAGCTTCTTTACTATTAAGCGCTACAAATTCAGCCAGCATTTTTTTTAAGTCAGTTATGTTAGCCGGTGATGGATCTTGCTGACGAATGACATCAACCTGAGTTTGCAGCTGTTTTTGCTGCTCCGGTGTTAAGCTCGCCAACAGTGGATTTTCATTTTTTTGCACAGTTGTCGTTGAGTTAAGTAATACCTTGCTGATTTGCTCTAATACAGCACTATTATTACGCTTTGACTGTTCAGCTGCTTTTTCTGATACATCAGTTTGAGAGCTTGAAGCAACACCTTTAACCGCTTCAGCGTCCATTGCTACTTCAGTGGCACTTTTGATTGCTTGTTTAGCGTTAGCAGTAACGTTAGTAACTGCTGCATCTGCACTTAGTGCTGCGCTCTGTTGAGGTTTTCCTTGCTGAGCAAGCATAGCGTCGGAACCTTTAGCTAATACTTCACTGTCTTGTGGTTTACCTTGGCTTGTATTTCCAGCAGCAATTATTTGAGCTGCGTCATTGTCAACTTGCCCGCTTTTTAACGTAGTTGTAGTCGCAACTGCTTGTTGGATTGTTGGCTGCATTGCCATCGCTTTATTTTGCGATGTCTCTTTTGCGACTTGAATATCATCAATAATAGGAGTAACTGCATCATCAGGCGGAGTGTTCCCCTTTAGCTGAAGTTGTTTATCAATTGCCTCTGCCAGCACCTTTTTTTCTGTAAGTAACGATGGTTTTAGCTGTTTATCGACTAATTGTGCAATCGGATCATCAGTAGCAGGAGTCTCTGTATCAATAATAGGCGTAACATCATCAATTGGACGGGCTCCAGTGACTTTAACAAGCGTAGGGTCTATTTTTTCCTCGCTGTATTTCCCCAACTTTGAAAGTAATGAGGAATTTTCGACAGTTGGCGTATTATTTACCCGAGTGTCCATGTTATTAGCCGCCGTTATTTGCGCAAGCATTGCATCACCAGACATCGCATTTTCATCACTGTTGTCAGCAGACGTTTCTTGTGCTTTTTCAGCAACAATTACGGCTTCTGCTGAACGTGCCTCAGCACCCGTTGAATTAACCTTTATAGATGTTTCCGCAGCATTATTGGCACTTTGTAATTGGCTAAAAAAGTCACTATCAGTGCTTTCTTTATCTGCTGCTGCACCACCTTTGGCACTGTCTTTTTTATTTAACTGAACATCCTGCTCAGTTGAGATAAACACTGAAAGATCACTAATAGCCATAATTCACCTAGATTAAAAGTGGCAATTTGCCGCCGCAGTTTGCCAGAATAAATACTTATTACATTAAACAAGCAAATAATATGCCTAAGCTGATTTGAATTAATAAATAACCCTATTTTGGGCAATAGGCTATAAAACGCGACGTCTTTGGTAAAATTGATTTGCGGAAAATTCATCAAGCATTTTTTGTTCATTTTTTTGTGCGATCACATTCGCTTTAAGTTGCTGTTTTTCTATTAACTTAGCAACCGCTTTAGCCTTAATCTGCTGTTTCAGCCATAAACTTTGGCGTTGTGAGACAACTTGTTTAGCAGTACTAACTGTATTCGCTTGTTGACGAATGGCTTCTTCGATTTTGGCAATGAAAGCATGATATTGACTAAACCCGGCGCTACTTAAACCGGACTTTCCTTTTACATGTAATTGCTGAGTATATTCTAAGCGAAAGTTATTCAAGCCTTGCAATTTTTGTTGATTGCCTTGCAAGTTTTGCTGCGCTTGTAAATAATTTATCCGTAAAGCTTCTTCTTTATCATTTTCTATTTTCAGCAATAAACTGAGCTTATTGGTTGCCATTATGCTTGTCCTAATAATTGCGCAAGCCCTTGTAGGCCATCGTCATAGCTGATCACATCCTTCATGCCTTGTTGTAAAAATGCATTCACTCTTGGCATCATATTAATGGCCTGATCAAGCATTTGGTCGGTGCCTTTTTGATAAGCACCTAAAGTAATCATATCTTTATTTTGCTGGAACATTGAATACACTTGTTTTAACACTCGCGCTTGTTGCATATGTGCTTCTGAGACAACTTGTGGCATCACCCGTGAAATCGATTTTTCTATATCAATAGCAGGATAATGACCACTGTCAGCGAGCTCTCTGGATAACACGATATGACCGTCTAAAATGGCTCGCGCCGCATCAGCAATCGGATCTTGCATATCATCCCCTTCACTCAGTACAGTAAAAAACGCTGTGATAGAGCCTTGCCCTTCGCCGCCATTACCAGCACGTTCCACCAGCGCGGGTAGCTTTGCAAACACTGAAGGCGGATAACCTTTAGTCGCTGGTGGTTCACCAACCGCAAGCGCTATTTCGCGCTGCGCCATGGCATAACGCGTTACAGAATCCAGTAGCAATAAAACATTTAAACCTTGATCGCGAAAGTACTCCGCGATAGTTACCGCACTTTCACAGCCTTTTAATCGCATTAATGGTGATGCATCAGCGGGCGCGGCAACTACGACAGAACGTTTACGCCCTTCCACACCGAGTATTTCTTCGATAAATTCTTTTACTTCGCGGCCACGCTCCCCCACTAAACCAACAACTATTACATCCGCTTCTGAGCCTCGGGTCATCATACCCAGTAATACCGACTTACCCACGCCTGAGCCTGCAAATAGCCCCATGCGCTGGCCTTGGCCAACAGTTATCACTGAATTAATAGCGCGTACGCCAACATCCATCGGCTGCGTAATTGGTCGTCGAGATAATGGGTTAATGGAATTTTGTGCAAATTTTAAGTAATGCTCTGCTTTAATAGCTCCAAGCCCATCCAACGGACGCCCTAAGCCATCAACAACACGACCAAGTAAACACATACCAACAGGCAGTCCGGTATCATTTACTTGTGGGATAACTCGCGCACCAGGTAGTACACCAGAAATATGGTCATTTGGCATCAAGTAAAGCGTCTGGTCATTAAAACCAACAATTTCAGCATCAACAAAACCATGCATGGTTTCAATTTTACATTGGCTGCCAACTGGCGCGCGTAATCCTTTCGCCTCTAATGTTAACCCTACAACACGGGTTAAAATTCCCGCAACAGCAGGCGTTGGACTATGAATATGTTTTTGATACTGTTGTAAACGTTCACTTAATGGGCGTGGTTGAGAACTCATTGCAAACCAAAAATAGCGTTAGATACCACTACTATGCAAAAAACTATCCAACGTTTCTTTGACGCGGGTTTTTATAGTCATATCAATAGATGATTGTGGTGTTTTTACTTGGCAACCACCGCGATCTAAAGTCGGCTCTGCAACTAACTGCCAATGGTTTTCAGCTAGTGCAGCTTCACCATAACTATTTTTAACCAGTTCAATGTCTTCAGGGTGTAAATGAATACGCACACTTTGCTGCTCATTGGCTAACGCATCGATACACTGCTTTAAACTTTGCAAAATAATTTCAGGGGAGGTTTTAATTTCTTGATAAACTAACGCTTCGGTTAGCATTACGGTTAACTGTACAAGTTGCTTTTCGGCGTCATCATCGACTTTAGCTAATGGCGCTGACAAACTATCCAACAATGCTTTTAGACCCGTTAGCTGTTCTTCAATCAGTGGTTTTACTTCTTCTTGACCTTGTGTTTTACCAAGCTCAATGCCTTCTTTATAACCGGCTTCTTTTCCCTCACCTACGCCTTTTTCAAAACCATCAATATAACCCTGCTCGTGGCCTTGTTTTAAGCCTTCTTCGTAGGCATCTTGACGAATTCGTTCCAGCTCAGCCATCGTTAACGAAGGCAGCTCAGGCTCTTCGGGCTCTAGTGCTTGTTCACTTTCTTCAAGCTCTTTACGATATAAATCGGCCAGCGGTGTACCAAACGCCGTTGAACGACCATCGAATTTTCGAGTGTCTTGCGTAACATCTGGAATTGGCCAGTTTTCTAATAATTCATCAACTGCTTCACTGGCTCGTAAAGGACGACCTTGATATTGAGTAGGTTTGCTCATGGTTTACAAGAACTCCTCACCACCACCACCACCAAGCATAATTTCACCTGAATCAGCGAGACGACGTGCCGTAGATAAGATCTCTTTTTGCGCGGCTTCAACTTCGCTGATCCGCACAGGTGCCATTGCTTCTAAATCATCAGCAAGCATCTCTGCAGCCCGTTTTGACATATTGCCGAGGATTTTCTCTTTCAATGCATCATCTGTACCTTTGATGGCTTTCATCAGTACATCTTGTTGGACTTCTCGCAAGATAGCTTGAATACCACGATCATCAACATCCATTAAGTTTTCAAATACGAACATTAAATCTTGGATTTGTTGTGACATCTCTTCGTCATGCTCGCGGATTGAATCCATCAACTGACCTTCAATATTGGTATCGAGGTAGTTCATAATATCAGCCGCCGCTTTCAAACCGCCCATTTTCGCAGCTTGCGCACCAGCTTGTCCGGCAAATTGTTTTTCCATGATCTCGTTCAATTCTTGTAAAGCCGCAGGTTGTACTTCTTCAAGGTTGGCGATACGCATGGTTAAATCTAAGCGCACTTTTTCAGGAAACTGCGCTAAAATTTCGGCCGATTGCTCAGGCTCCAAATAAGATAAAACAATCGTTTGAATTTGCGGATGCTCATTGCGAATAATATTGGCAACTTGCTTTGAGTCCATCCATTTCAATGAATCAAGGCCTTTGGCACCGGATCCCATAACAATTTGATCTATGAGGCTTGCCGCTTTATCTTCACCAAGTGCCGCAGTAAGCGCTTTTTTGATAAAATCTTCTGATTGGAAGCCAATCGTACTAAAGCTTTGTATTTGTTCTATAAATAAATTGTGCACGGCACTGATTTTGGCTTGCGATAGATCATCTATCGCCGCCATTGCCATACCCACTTTTTGCACCTGTTTAGGTTCAAGGTGCTTTAATATTTGCGCTGCATCTTCTTCGGATAAGCTTAGCAATAAAATTGCGGCTTTATCTACACCGTCTAATTTATCAACATCAAACGCTGCTGGCAGTTGTTTTTGTTCTTGATCAGTCATCTTCAGTTAACCACGCTTTCACAACTTGTGAGGAGAGTTCTGGCTCATTTGCTACTAAGGCACGAACAGCTTTTAATAAGTCTTCATCGCCATGTAGGTCTGGTAACTGTAGTGTACCATCACTTGAGAAGCCAACCGAAGCAGAATCAAAATCTTTATTTAGCATATCTAGGGTGTTATCACCAATATCTACACCAGAACTAAGCGCATCATCATCATACTCTTCAAGGGTATCATCTGGGTAAATCAAGCGTTTCAGCATAGGTTTAACCACCGCCATGATTAGCACTATAATAACCAATGCGCCAAGCACTAAACGCACAACTTTCATAAACCAGTTTTGTTCCCACAGTGGTACTTCAATAGCTAAGTCCATCGGTTCACGTACAAACGGTACTGTCACTACTTCTAATGCATCACCACGCTGTAAGTCAAAACCCACACCACCTTGCAGTAAACGACGAATATTTGACAGTGCTTCAACTGAGCGAGGCTCCATAGTCGTTTCACCATTTTCACCCACTTTTGCCACATAATCGACTGCCACAGACACACTAATTCGACGAATAACACCACTTTGCTGACGTGTATGGGAAATAGTAGTATCAAGTTCATAGTTACGTGTCGCCTCTTTATGAGTGCGACTGGGTGATGAACCAGAGCCTGCACCACCTTGACCGGCAACTTCAGGAATATTCGAATCCACTGGGGGCTGATTTGTCAGCGCGCCAGGAATACCGATAGCTAACCCGCCGATGTTGTTTTCTTCAAAAGTGGTTTCGCTGCGTACCGCTGGTAAATCAGGGTTGTAGCGTTTTTGAGTTTCTTCAATCGCGCTAAAGTCCATACTTAAATCGACTTGTGCAGTGTAGTTACCCATGCCAATAACTGGCATTAAGATACCATCTATTTTATCTAGATATTCTTGTTCACGTTTACGTTCAATATCGTATTCTTTACGTGAGCGAGCAGCTAACGCACTTTGCGATCCTGAATTAAGTAATCGGCCATTTTGGTCTGTTACAGTTACTCGTGACGGCTCTAAACCTTGCACTGCTGAACCAATAATATCAACAATGGCGTCCACTTCTTCACTACCGAGCATACGACCACGTTTTAAAGTTAATACAACTGTTGCGGATGGTTTTTTCTCACGACGAGCAAAAACATTTTCTTTCGGGATTGCCAATAATACTTTAGCACGCGTGACATTTTGTAGTTCCTCGATCGTGCGCGCAAGTTGTTGTTCACGACCGTGCTTTAAACGTTCACGCTCTAAACGCTGACTAACACCAAAACCCATATCTTGCATGATAATATCAGTACCCGAGTTCGGCGCTTGCTCAATACCTTCGCGGGTCATTAACAATTTAATATTTTGATATTCATTTTCAGGAACAGAAACCACATTGCCATCAAGTTGATAGTCAATTTTTTGTGCATCTAAAAAATCGAGCGTTTGAATTAGCTCTTCCGTTGGCATTTTTCCAAGTGGACGCATATCTGGTTGACGTGCCCAAATAATCACAAAAATAGCGATCGCTAAACAAATCGCTAATGCAATAATTAAAGTGACCTGACGTAATACATCAACGCCGTTTAATGCACTTAAATAGCCTGACTTTTGTTCTTGTTGATCGTCATTATCAGTTTGGTCGATACCGCCGCCGGCCAAAGCAAGATCTGTTGATTGATTAGATTGCGCCACAATAATTCTCCACTACCTAGTTAAACAGGCATGTTCATGATTTCTTTATAGGCTTCTACAAGTTTGTTACGAACTTGTACAGTGGCTTCAAAGGCAACCGATGATTTTTGTGATGCGATCATCGCATCCGCTAATGACACATTTCGGTCGCCCATTTCAACCGCTACGACTTTTTGTTTTGCATCAGCTTGAAGGCCATTCACGGTATTGAGTGCATCACTTAACAAATCGCCAAATTGGGCGCTCGAAGTAGGCTGCGCCTGCGTCGGTAATTTGTTTACTTGATTACTACGACCAGCTTCGAGAGCCATAGATTGCATTTCTTGAAATAATGCGCTGTTTTGAATTTTCATAATTGTCTCTGACGATGCAGTTTACTAATAACTTAATAAAGCACAAAGCATGCCAACTAATAAATTAATTAATATCAATAGCTTGAGATGTGTTTTTGTTGTCAGAGTTTTGACAAGTTTACGCCCAGCAAGGCTGAGCGTAAATTAAATAGTGAAGGAAAACAAAAATTATAGAGGCTTAAGCAGGTAAGGTGATCCCCAAATCACGCATTTGTGCCAATTTATAACGTAATGTTCGTGGGCTGATCCCTAATGTTTCAGCTACATCTTTACGCTTGCCTTGACAACGATTTAGGGTCTCTAAAATAATTCTATGCTCTTTATCTTTAAGTTCATCTTTGTAACTTCCCGAATCCAAGCTTGGTAATTCTTCACGCAGCTGATTGCGTTCTGCTGTCGCTTTTATTGCTGGCGCTTGCAGATCATAATAAGCATCATTAGTTGGTGAACTTGTAACCGCCGAAGTAGTGTTTTCTGGTGCTGAATTAACCGGCACTAAACTTGCTGATAAAGCCGCAGTTAGAGGAGTCTGGGTTAAATTTTCAATAAAAATAGCACTTTCGTCAATCATATCACCGTGGCGTAATATCAACGCACGCTGGATCACATTATCCAGTTCACGCACATTACCTGGCCAAGTATGAGCTAATAATTTTTTCTCTGCCGGTTCGCTAAGTACAGCGATAGGCTCTTTGCTTTTATTGAGATGACGTTCAATTAAATGCTTTGCCAACACGACAATATCGCCTGGACGTTGACAAAGTGGACGCCACATCAACGGAAATACATTTAACCGATAATATAAATCTTCTCTAAACTGGTGCTTAGCCACAGCCTCTTTTAAATCACGGTTACTGGTAGCCAAAATACGCACATCTAGCTTAATAGTTTTGCGACCACCTAAACGTTCAACTTCGCGTTCTTGTAATACACGTAGTAACTTAGCCTGTAGGCCTAAATCCATCTCAGTGATTTCATCAAGTAAAATTGTGCCACCTTGTGCTTGCTCAAATTTACCCGGACAAGCTTGAATCGCACCAGTAAACGCGCCTTTCTCGTAGCCAAATAATGTAGCTTCGAGCATATTTTCAGGGATCGCAGCACAGTTTATTGCGACGAATGGCTGCTCTGCGCGATCTGATTTATCATGGATAAAGCGTGCGAGTACTTCTTTACCTGAGCCACTAGGACCAAGCACCATCACACTGGCATCCGATTTAGCAACCCGACTTGCAAGTTCTAATAGCTGAATGCTACTCGGATCGGCGACAATCGGGCCATCAGTTTCTTTTTCTGGCTCAGGTAGATAGCGGCTTACCATATTAAGTAGCACTTCGGGCGCAAACGGTTTGGCCATATAGTCAATTGCCCCTAACCGCATAGCCTCAACAGCATCATCAATAGTCGCATACGCTGTCATCATTAAAACCGGTAGATCAGGGTAATTAAGATTTATGCTGCGCAGTAAATCAAGACCACTCATCGCGCCCATTTGCACATCGCTCACGACCAGCGAAAAGCTGTCTTTTTTAAGTAGCACCATAGCTTGCTCAGCACTGTCAGCCGCAACGCAATCTATTCCAGACATTTCAAGCGTATCAATCAAGGCTTCACGAAGCCCTGCATCATCTTCAACCACTAAAATCGTGTTGTTCATATTGCCTCCGCCGATGTTGACTTTGTACAAATAGGTAACAGTAAACTAAAGCAGGCTCCGCCTTGAGCATTGTTCGTTACTGCAACTCGTCCTTGGTGTGCATTTGCGACTGAACTAACTACCGCTAAGCCTAAACCTGTGCCTTGGCTTCGGGTAGTAAAAAATGGTTCAAATAATTTATCAAGTAAGCTTAAATCGACCCCAGGGCCATTATCACTTACAGTAATACACACTAGCTCGGGGTCACTCGCATCCCGCTGCGCACTTAATTGAACGAGTGCATTACTGCCAATGACTTGAATACTATTGTGAATAAGGTTTTGAATGGCACTGGCAAGCGCAGTTTTATTGCCCATTATCTCGATATCAGGCTCAGGTAAACTGACCTGAAGTTCACTATTATTAAGTGCGACCATAGCATCAGCGCCAGTTTTCACTTCAGTTAATAATTGCTGCATGGAAACATGTTCAACAACTTGCTGATCGCCACTTTTTGCGAACAACAACATATCGTTTACTTGGGTTTCGAGATCTTTTAAACGCGACATTAACTTAGTATGAAAATTGCCTCGCGAGCTTTCGGGTAACCGCTTTGAACCTAAATTAGCGGCATACAAAATCGCAGCAGACAGTGGTGTTCGCACTTGATGTGCCAAAGATGCCACCATTTTACCCAATGCACTTAAACGCTGCATATGTGCAACGCGTGTTTGTAGACGACGCGTTTCGGTTAAGTCAGTCATTAAGATTAATTGCCCTGGCTCTGGCGCTAATGCCGTTATTTCTAACTTAATTAAGCGTCCATCTTTTAGCGATACTTCATGGCCATCATCTTGTTGGGGCCGAAACGAGCGCTGGATCACACTGAACCACTTTTCACCTTCGAGTGGCTCCCCTAGCATGTCTGTTGCAATTTGATTAGCTTTAGCGATCAAACCGCGACCATCAAGCACCACAACACCCGCAGGCATTGTATCTACTAAATGACTTAACCAACTGGCTTGCTGGCGTAATTCACTTAACTCACCAATGTACTCTTCTTGCAGTAAACATGGGTTATACTGGGTCGCTGTGATAAATTGTGGTTTTAAGACATTAGCTAAGGCCATAATGCATTCTCGTTTACAGGATCTAACTAGCTAAATGCACAAATTGTACCAACAATTATATTGATTAATTTCATTTGCTTAGCGTATAAATAACGCGACAAAAAAATGACAAACTAAAATAAGCAAAGCAAGGAGACACTATGAATTCAACAAATTTATGTCGCTGCCCTTGGCTCGATACCAGTAAAGATGACTATGTTGCCTATCACGATGATGAATGGGGGATCCCAGTATATGATGACCAAACACTTTTTGAATTTATTACTCTGGAATCAGCACAAGCAGGATTAAGTTGGTATACGATTTTAAAGAAACGTGATGGCTATCGTCGTGCATTTTTGGATTTTGATGTAGAAAAAGTCGCACAAATGAACGAGCACGATGTTGAACGATTAATGCTTGATGAAACAATTATACGTAATCGTTTAAAAATTGTAGCAACTATAAATAACGCCAAACGTTTTATTGAAATTCAGCAAGAATTTGGCAGCTTCAGTAACTATCAATGGCAGTTTGTAGGTGGTAAGCCGTTAGTGAATGAGTTAGATAAACTTAGTGACTACCCTGCAATCACAGAGGCCTCAACTGCATTTGCAAAAGATTTAAAAAAACGGGGATTTAAGTTTTTAGGTCCAACCACAGTGTACGCCCATATGCAGGCCTGTGGTATGGTGAATGATCACAGTAATGATTGTTTTCGTAAAGCTGAGATTATTGAAAAATACTAGGTGTTAAGAGCTAGAAAAGTGACTAGGCGCTAGGATCCTAAATCTAGCGTCTAGGAATTAATGGCTGAAGCCATTTCCTACAAATGCTTAACCCACATATAAGCAGGCTTCAGCCACGAAAGATTTATATATATTTTTATCTGCTCATTTGATCTCATTCACTTCTCTTTGTGCAAAAGACCTTTAAATGATTGATCCACCACAGAGAACTCCGAGTTCAAAGAGGAAGGGATTAGGGTCCTAGCCCTTCAGCTCCGTGTAGCGCGCAGCGCCTCGGTGGTAAAAATTAAGTAACTATTTGCAAGCACCGAAATGGTAGGTAGTGCTTTAGCGCGTCAATGAACTTATCACCGTAAACGACGACCACACTCTGTAATTACTGATATTGCGAAGTAAAATATTAGCAACTTAGCACGTGTTAATCTCGTGATAGGTTATATTTTTTCATTTTTTCAACTAAGGTTGTGCGGCGTACACCCAAGATCTCCGCAGCACGCGCTACGACATAATCATAACGCTCTAAGGCCTGAGTGATCAGGCTAATTTCCAGCTCAGCTAAATAATCTTTTAGCTCAATCCCTTCGTCGGGTAAAAGGTCTGCTGATGGCTGAATTGCTTCAACTTCTGGCTCATCGTCGTAATCACTAAAACCAGTACTGAAAATATCATTGAAAGCATCACGCTCCATAAGCTCTTCGGGATATTGTGGTTCATAAGCATCAACTTCAATATAACGATATTTTGCTGGTAGATCGGGAATATCAACCACTTTATCTGGCAACATGATCACCATACGCTCAACTAAGTTCGCTAACTCGCGAATATTCCCCGGCCATGTGTGCTCTTTTAAACTATCAATTGCCCGCTCAGTAAACTTAGCGGTAGTACCACTTTGCTCATTAATACGGCGCATTAACTCTTTTAATAATAATGGAATATCATCAGCACGTTCTGCAAGAGATGGGTTTTCGATAGGAAAAACATTGAGTCGATAATATAGATCTTCGCGGAAACTTCCTTGATCTATCATTTGTTCAAGATCACGGTGTGTAGCAGCAATCACCCGTACATCGGCTTGAATTGGTTTTGTACCACCAACCCGCTCATAGCTGCGCTCTTGTAACACTCGCAATAACTTTACTTGCATTTGCAGCGGCATATCGCCAATTTCATCTAAAAACAGCGTCCCCCCTTGAGCAAGTTCAAAGCGGCCCTTGCGCGCTGAAATAGCACCGGTGAACGCGCCTTTTTCATGACCAAACAACTCACTTTCTAACAGCTCCGCAGGTATAGCCCCACAGTTAACGGGTACAAATGGCCCTGTATTACGTTTTGATAGTAAATGAACATTACGAGCAACCACTTCTTTACCAGTACCTGATTCGCCTAAAATTAATACGTTGGCGTCCGTTTTAGCAACTTGTTCAATTAAAAAGCGTACATCTTTAACCGCTTCAGTTTCACCAACTAAGCCATCAAAGGTTTTGTGCGGTTTTGCGTGTTTATGCTCATTTGGCAACATCCGTTGATACTGTTGGCAATCATGCAGTAATTGAGTCGTTACATCATGGTTAAAAGGTTCACAGATAAGGCCAACTACATTGGCAATGCTCAACAGTGGTTTAAGGGTTTCACCAATTAATAGAAATGGTATTGTTGGATGGCGCTTGATCACGCTTTCATGATCTAAGCTTTGCAATGCACCGAGGATCACCATACATGATTGCTTTTGGTATTTTTCACATTCTTGTTCAAGGCTTGCATCGTCAAGCAGTTGCACTGCCTCACCAATAAAGGTAAGCGCAGCATGTAAACCAATCGCACGATTATTATTATTGTCTAAAATCAAGATCATTATTTAGCGAACCACAGTTACTACAAGCTATTAATAATTTAAATTGTAAGCGAGTTTGACAGGGATGCAAGCACAAAGCGGCAGTTTTTTGACATAGATGCCAAAAAACAGACACTAAGCTAATTGCAAGTAATACTTAAGAATTACTGTTTTATCATAGCCGTTATAATAACCCTAAAATAGATTCAGCCGATTGGTTAGCTTGGCCACGCAGTGCTATTGACGCTTGAGCTAAAATATCATTTGATACCTGCTGTGAAACCGCCTGAGCATAATCGGTATCTTGAATTCGACTTTGGCTCGCGGCAATATTTTCTTGCTGAGTACCCAGGCCTTTAATAGTGCTAGCCAATGTATTTTGAAAAGCACCAAGTTCAGCACGCTGGGCGTTAATTTCGTCCGCCGCTTGGTCACTAATATCAATTGCAGCTTGTGCACCTGCTTGAGTAGAAATATCAATTGTTGATATTACTGATGCAAAACTACCATCCGAAGGAGTAACCGTTTGATTTGCATTCGCATCTGGACCAACTTGAAACGACACCGACTGACCATCAAACAAAGGTTTACCTGCAAAATTGGCATTTTCAAACGTCTCTGTAATCTGACTTTGTAATTGCACCACTTCTTCTTGCAAAGCAGCACGGTCATTATCATTTAATGCGCCATTACCTGCTTGAATAGATAATTCACGAATACGCGAGACAGCATCGTTGACACCCGACAAGTTTGACTCGGTCGCTTGCGAATAAGAAATACCATCATAGGCATTATTCACCGCTTGGCTGTAACCGTCTTGCTGGGAGGTTAACCGATCTATAATTTGCAATGCCGCGGCATCATCTGCCGCAGAGTTGACTTTTTTACCCGTAGCAAGTTGCTCTGCAAGCTTGTTACTGGTTTGCTGTGTTTGGTTTAAAAAACTAGTTGCTGGTGATTGAATTTTCATAACAGGCTCCGACACGCTGATTGGTTAAATTATAGCTTAATTTGCCAAATTTTGCACTTTGTACCATTGTTTAATTAAATTAACTTGGCATCGTGCTTGCTAACCTACTCTGTTAATAGGTAAAGTACTGAGCAGTGTATTAAATTTCACTTTTTGCGTATTTAATTTTTTACTATAACTACGCCAATGATAAATAACTTGGGTAAAACTATGTTCGATAACAAAACAATTTTAATTACCGGTGGTACCGGATCATTCGGTAAAAAATACGTAAAAACGTTACTTGAGCGATACAAGCCAAAAAAAATAATTATTTTCTCTCGTGATGAGTTAAAACAATTTGAAATGCAGCAAGACTTTGATCAACCATGTATGCGTTACTTTATCGGTGATGTACGCGACAAAGACCGCTTACGCCGTGCAATGCGTGGAGTAAATTACGTTATTCATGCTGCAGCTCTTAAACAGGTCCCTGCCGCAGAATATAACCCGATGGAATGCATCAAAACTAACATTAATGGTGCTGAAAATGTCATTGATGCTGCCTTAGACAATAATGTTGAAAAAGTCATTGCGCTTTCTACTGATAAAGCAGCCAACCCAATTAATTTATATGGTGCGACAAAATTAGCATCCGATAAATTGTTTGTTGCCGCTAATAATATTGCCGGTGGTAATCGCACCACATTTTCAGTTGTTCGCTACGGTAATGTAGTCTGCTCGCGCGGTTCAGTAGTGCCTATTTTCCAAAAGTTTATTGATCAAGGCCGCGACCATATCCCTATCACCCATGAAGAAATGACCCGCTTTTGGATCAGCCTTCAGCAAGGTGTTGATTTCGTTTTAACTAACTTTGAGAGGATGTTAGGGGGAGAAATTTTTGTTCCCAAGATCCCATCAATTCGTATTACTGATTTAGCAACAGCAATGGCACCAAACCTGCCACAAAAAAATATCGGTATTCGCCCGGGCGAAAAATTACATGAGGTGATGTGCCCTTCTGATTTGTGTTTTGATACCTACGAATTTGATGATCATTTTGTGATTGCACCTGGCATTAAATTTAGTAGTCGCAGCAATAATTTTGATACAAATGCATTAAATGAGTGCGGTAGGAAAGTTGAGATCGGATTTGAATATAGTTCTTTAAGTAACCCCCACTTCTTAACGATAGAAGAAATAGCAGCTTTTAATATTCAGGCACTTTTATGATCCCATATGGAAAGCAATCTATTGACCAAGCAGATATTGATGCGGTACTCAATGTCTTACAATCTGACTGGCTCACGCAAGGTCCTAAAGTACCCGCATTTGAAGCTGGCATTGCTAGTTACTGTAAAGTAAAGCATGGCATTGCAGTAAATAGTGCAACATCGGCGTTACATATCGCATGCCTAGCATTAGGCGTTGGAGAAAACGATATAGTCTGGACATCTCCTATTTCTTTTGTAGCATCAAGTAATTGCGCACTTTATTGTGGTGCTAAGATTGACTTTGTTGATATTGACTTAGATACCGGCAACATGTCGATTAAGGAACTTGAGCAGAAGCTGATCCTAGCAGAAAAAAATAACTGCTTACCTAAAGTTGTAATACCGGTACACTTGGCGGGTCAATCATGTAATATGCAAGCCATTCATCAGCTCGCTACTAAATATGATTTTAAAATTATCGAAGATGCCTCTCACGCCATTGGTGCTAAATATTTAGATAAGCCTGTTGGTAATTGTGAGTTTTCAGATATTTGCGTATTCAGCTTTCATCCTGTGAAAATCATCACGTCAGCTGAAGGCGGTATGGCGGTTACAAATGATGATAATTTAGCAAAGCGTTTAAAAAGATTAAGAAGCCATGGGATCACATCAGATGAAAGTGAAATGACCGATGCAAGCCATGGGCCTTGGTACTATCAGCAAATCGAGCTTGGCTTTAATTATCGAATGACTGATTTACACGCAGCGTTAGGGCTTAGCCAACTAAGTAAAGTTGACGAATTTATTAAGCAGCGACATCACCTTGCTAAAATATATGATACACATCTTAATTTAAATTTGGTTCGTCCATTGCAACAAATTGATACCTGTTATTCCGCTTATCACTTGTACATAATTCAACTTAATAATAGCGATGCAACTCGTCATAAAAACGCTGTAACTCAGCTTCGAGCAGTAGGGATCATTGGCCACGTTCATTATATTCCAATACATTTACAGCCATACTATCAAGCTCTAGGCTTTAAGGCTGGTGATTTCCCTAATGCTGAAAAATATTATCAAGGTGCTATCACCCTTCCTCTTCATCCATCGTTGAAAGAGCAAGAAGTGCATTTTATACTGAACACTCTACAGCAAATCTTAAATTAAAGTTTTCAACCTTTTTGACGATATAAACATATTATTTAATGAACCTTGAGGCAACTATGTTACAAACTCACCCGACTTTCAAACTTGCTTTTATTGGCGGGGGTAACACGTCAGCTGTTGGCTATGTACACTTTTGCGCAGCTCACATGGATCATAAATTTCAAGTTGTTGCCGGTGCCTTTTGTCGTAATCAAGAAAATAATCAAGCTACAGGTATTCATTGGGGGATCCCAGCAGAATGTGTTTACGCAGATTGGAAAGAAATGGTCGAAGCTGAAAAGGGTCACATTGATGCTTTTGTAGTGCTCACTCCAACACCGCATCATTTAGAAGTTTTACAGTATTTATTCGAAAAAAAATTACCCGTAATCTGTGAAAAAGCGATGGTTTGTGGACCACGAGAAATTGCAATTCTTCGCCCTTATTATGATCCAAAGAAACAATTTTTAGCTGTTACTTTTAACTACAGTGGCTATGCAATGGTACGTGAGTTAAAGCATTTAATAAATTCAGGAAAGCTGGGAACAATTCAAAAAATTCATTTAGAAATGCCGCAAGAAGGCTTTCGCCGCCCCCCCGATATCGCGGGAAAAACATCACAACCGCAGGCGTGGCGTCTGCGAGATGCTGAAGTACCAACCATTTGCTTAGATTTAGGTGTTCACCTTCATCACCTAAGTAGCTTTTTATTGAGTGAGGAACCAACTCACACATTAGCCGAATTTAGTAACCACTCTCAATATGCTAATTTAGTCGATGACGTACAAATGCTAGTAAAGTATGCCAGTGGCGTCAAAGGCAGCATGTGGATGTCAAAAACGGCTATTGGTCATCGTAACGGTTTACAGATCAGAGTGTATGGAGATACCGGAAGTGCTAAATGGTTACAGCTCAACCCCGATGAGTTAGAACTAAATTTTAATGATGGTAGGCGAGAGATATTAGACCGAGCGGGTCAGTGCGACTACGCCCACCAATTTAGATATAACCGCATGAAACCAGGCCACCCCACTGGTTTTGTAGAAGCATTTGCAAACTTATACAGCGACATCGCTGAAGATTTACAATGTTTTCAACTAGGGCAAGAAAATAACCAACCATACGTATTTGGTTTAGAACACGCCGCAGATGGCTTAAAGTTATTTGCTGCTGCTAAACGTTCGACACAAACACTTGGCTGGGAAAGCGTGTAATACGCTTAATTACAACTCTCTAGATATGCCTGCTTGATACTCGGTTTATGGATTTTACCCATTTCGGTTTTTGGCAGTCTTTTCATCTCAAACAAAATTCGCGGTTGCTGATAGTCAGTAAGTTCTTTGAATAAATGCATTTGCAACTGCATTTTTGCATTCACTGGCGCAGTATCATTACAAACAAAAGATAATAAAATGACTTCTCCAAATTTATCATCACTTACTCCAAAAGCCGCACACTCAGCAATCCAAGGTAAGTAATTAGTTACCAACTCAATATCGCTCGGGTAAACATTGATCCCGCCCGATTTAATAACTTCTTTTGTTCGACCAACATAATAAAGATAATTATCATCATCCAAATAACCAAGGTCACCAGTAAAAAAATAACCATCACTGTCGTAACTCTGCGCAGTTTGCTCTGGTAAGTTATAATATTGTGCAAACGCAGTTGGTGAGCGACAAGCTATTTCACCGATATTACCATTAGACAAAGTATTACGTTCAGCATCACATATTTTTATTTTCAGATTTGGTAAAGGCTTACCTACACTATTGATCGGTACATTCGGCTCGGTTATATCAAAATCACTGATCACCCCCATTTCTGATGCCCCATAACATTCATGAAAACGGCAATTCAAGGCTAATAACAGTGACTTTTTGTCGTCGCTTTCAAGCGTTGCAGAAGATGATACAACACACTTCAAGCTTGTTAACTGCGCTTTTGCTAACTCTGGGATCAAGGCCTTTAGTTGACTTGAAACAGCAAATAAAAAACTAATTTTATGAGTATTGATTGCATCAAGCCAAGCATTAACTGAAAACTTGGGTAAAATAACTACACTTGCGCCCAACATTAGTGGCATCAGTAAAGAGCGCTGTGCAAGTGAATGATATAAAGGTGTTGAAACCAACACAACATCGCTTTTATCTAATTGGTAATACTGAGCCGTCGCATCAAATGCGCGAACAATTTTAGTCGCTTGAGTAAATACTATTGGCTTAGGTTGACCAGTAGAACCTGAAGTCATGGTAAGAATATAAGGTAAATTGATATTTTCTACTGGAAACTCATCATATTGCGCCGTGGATGCAGACATTACATTGACCAAATCAATCAAGTTATCACTATTGCCACCTATCGTAATTATATTGTCGGTAGCTAAAACATCATTATTAACAAGTTGTTCAGCCACACTTATCCATGCTATAGCATACTCGCAATCAGCTACTTGTAACGCTTTTGATAAAGCCTGTCCTTTAAGAGTTAGTGGTAATGGCGCAAGCGCAATACCCAGTTTAGCCGCAGCTAATAAACAATATGTAAACTCGAGGTTATTTGGACAAAATAACGCAACTTTATGTCCTTGCTTAATTCCTAACTGAGTCAGGCCAGCAGCTAAAGAATCAACCTTATTTATTAGTTGTTGGTAGTTAATTTGGGTCTGTTGATATATACACGCAATTTTCTCAGGTTGAGTAACCGTATGTGATTGAACAAGCTGGTATATATTTTTATTGTGCATTTGGGTCCCACATTACAAAATTAAACTGCTCATCGGCCAAAGGAAATAACTGTTGCGTTACTTTATATTCTTTTGAATGTATTGGTATTGCCACAAATCCCATATAGCTATTTAGCAAATTTACAAATTTGTTGTCTTTGTGGATCACCGCAAGCCAAATAGCATTGGGATGACTCGCTTTACAAAACTCAAGTTGCCATTGTAAGGCGATCATAGCTATGGGCAAGGAAAGATCTTGATTACAAGAAAACCAGCCGCCATATAAATACTTATCTTTATATAAATTATGCCAGATATACAAACTTTGAGATTGCCTACTGCCTTCTCGCTCTGTAATCACAAAGTTAAAACGTGATTGATTAAACCACCATAAATAATGTTCCAATGGCTTAATAGCATTCTGCACAGTCATTCTCACGCTATTGCTAGGTAAGTTTCTAGCCGATAAATAACTATTTATATGGGTATCATCAACTTGGCAAACAACCAAATTATCTGTTAATTCAGTCTTTACTTCGCAGTGCTGCTCAGCAATAGCAAAACAATTTGTTGATATCTTCTCACCGACAAGAGCTTTAGCTATTCGCCGTGCCCCCTCGCCATCAACCGATACTTTTCTTTTGGCTACCAGCAATTGTAATCTTGGTAATTGACTAAGAGCGATATCAATTAACTCTCCTAATCGCAAAAAATCATCAATAGAAACATCATTAATATGGAGGTAGTGACCTAACCACTCCAAGATATCAATATCATTAGTCTGGTTATCCTCAAGAGAAAAAGTAATCGCTGGTGTTTTAGTCGCAGCACATTCATAAAAAGAGGTGCCTAATGCACCCACAAAAAGTGAGGCTCTTTCATAATACTCTTTCAGGCAAGTTACATTCTCTAAAATATTAATATTTGGAAACTCTTGCCCAATAGCATACATAGTATCTTTATTCGTTGCATAGGGACCTACCACTATATCAAAAAGAACATTTGCTTGAATGGCTCTTGGTAATCCATCAAAGATTCTTTTTAGAATAAAAAGATCACCACCGCCACCTAATGAAAATAAAACTCGAACGGGAAGATCTGACTCCGAAGAGTGCTTTTCAACGGTACGATATGTGGGATCTAAAATACAATAATTCGGGCCTAAAAGACGAACGCAATCAGTCGGTACTAGCGATTCATAACGGCTCTTTGTATTCGGTCCTACCCATTTATAATCAATCAAAAAATCGCAAGTATGTTGTCGCTCGTTATCATCAATAACGGTTAAGGTAAAACCGGATTTCTTTATCAACTGCTCGTATTCATGCGGTAAAGTATAACTATCAACTATTAAATGCGATAAACTATTCTGATGCATATAATTAATTGTTAAAAGTGCGTCCTCTTCATAATTTTGCCAATGAACATCAGCCACTTTAAAATCTGCATACAGCGTTTGGCTAAACTGACATAAATCATCAAGAATTATGTGGACACCTAATTGATGCTGTTTTAATGCAGAAGCCAAATGTTTCATTCGCATTAAATGACCAATGCCATTGTCTTGCTTATTAGTGATACGAATTGCAAACATAATTATTGCTTTGCCATAACCATATCAACAAATCCACTCACATAATTCGTCTTTGGATCAAGCAATTCCTGAGGTTCAATTTTTATACCGAAAGTCAATTCAATCTGCATTACTAATGTCAGAATCTCAAATGAATCCAAAGCTATATCATCCTTGAATGAAAGCTCTAAAATATTATCAATATCAACAGCGCAACCTCTGTCTGTAAAAAACTGATATAAAAAGTTAATAAGTTGATTTTTCATTAATGAGAACCTTTTGGAATACAATACAAAACGGTGCTTAACCCTAAATGTTCATGTACTCGTAAATACATATCGTAATTAGGCTGCAATTGATCGATAAATTGAGGGAGTTCCCATAAATCTTTCGGTTTATGGTAAACACAAATAGCTAGCACAGGCTGTTGGGTTTGAATTAAACTTTTGGCACCTTCAAGAGCAGCTAATTCGGCCCCCTCTATGTCCATTTTTATATAGTTTATATCCATAGCTTGACAAGTTGAGTCTAAATCAACAACAGATACTGAAGAATCATTTATAACTTCACTTTGTATAATATTGCTGGAGCTTGTTTGCCCTTGATTAAAATTAAGTAAATCAACACATTTCCAAACCCCCGAAGGGAATGCTTGAAAAGAAATTTCAGGATTATTTTTCTTTAGCCTGTTTTGTGTATTTGTAAGTGTTTGATAATTATTTGTATCGGGTTCAAATGAGGAAATATGCTCAAGTGTTATAATATTTTTTTTATGAAGTTCTACAAACGCCTCTACTGTATCCCCAGTATAAGCACCACAATCGATAAAACGAATTGGTGATTGAAAATTGAAAGGTATATCATCTGGGAAGTACTCAATTTTTCTATCCGGTTCAGGGTAGTCATCAATAGAAAGGGATGCCCTAAAAGCACACAATTTATCTAATATATTTTTACTTTTATCATCCCCCAAACGCGCTCGTAACCACTTAATACTTGGTAAATTCAACATATCATGATGACTTGTGCGCATCCATAAATGCTCTAGCTGTGCATATTCCTTAAACACTTCTGGGAACTCTCGTGCAGCCTCAAAAAAGCCAAGAACATTATTATAACCGAGCTCTTGTAGGCGCTCTTTGATTTGCCCTCTATTAGAGTTAACTAACGGCGTTACAGCAACAATGACTGTCATATTACGATCAGCTGTATGCTCATCAAAAATAGGTAAATTATACTTCATCTGGCTAACTAAACGTTGATCGATCCACCCATTAACTTGTAGCTTTTGCTTTACTAAAATTCTATAAAAACATTCTCCAAAATGACCCGCTCCGTAAATTAGATAGTTCATTTAATCGCTCCAACGTGATGCCAAGTCAAAGGCATACCTTTTTTAATCGCTTTCGTTGCGAGTCTGCCCGTTATAAATCCTAAATCCTTTGGCATCAGCTCACCTACACCAGGCCTTAGATTGACCACATTCTCTTTGTTCAAAACTTCACCAGCAGCAATATCCCTCACTGCAAATAGGCAACGCCTTGCTTTACTGGGCTCACTAGGGAAATGTACACTGCCAATAGCCAACTCAACTTGCCTAACTCCTTGAACTAAATCTTCAAGTTCATCTGGTGTCATGGAAAAAAAGCTATCAGCCGTTTCATCTTCTTTACTCATCACAAAATGCTTTTCTATAATTGTCGCCCCCATAGCTACAGAGGCGACAGGTATATGGTTACCTAATGTGTGATCCGATAAGCCTATTGGTACTTTAAAAACATCTGTTAAATGAGGGATTGTTTTTAAATTAATGCTTTGCGGGGGAGCTGGGTAGCTACTTGTACATTTCAATATAGCTAAATCTGTTACTCCTGCTTGGTGAGCAACTTTCACAGCTTCGTCAATCTCAGCAAGCGTTGCTCCACCTGTTGACATAATCACCGGCTTTCCAGTCGCAGCAACTTTTCGAATGAGGTCATGATCGATCAACTCTGGCGAAGCTATTTTATATGCAGGTGAATCAAAAGATTCCAATAAATCGACTGCAGAATCATCAAATGGTGAAGAAAAAATAGTGATACCGATTTCATTCGCCAGCTGAATTAAAGGGGCGTGAAAATCCCATGGCATATATGCCCCTTCGTATAAATCATATAAATATTGTCCTTGCCATGGACCTGTTGCTTCAAAATGCGGTAATTTACAATCCATTGTTAAAGTATCTGCGCGGTAAGTTTGTAACTTTATCGCATCAGCTCCGGCCTCTTTTGCGGCTCTAACTAACGCTTTCGCCTGCTCTAAATTTTGACCATGGTTTGCTGACATTTCGGCAATAATATACACAGGATGACCTGGCCCAATTTTTCTACCATCGATGGTAATTTCAGAATTAAACGCCATTTGCGCCCCTTAAATTGCACTGTCAAAAAATCATTAAATCAAAGCAAATTTCATACCTAATTATCTACAATAGCTTACAATTTGATAAACTATATTGATCCAAAAGGATTTTAACTTTTAAGTTATGTGCAAGAGTGTAATGATTTGCTATATTTATCTCAATAATAATTACGATTACCAGTGACCATGTCTGATGTATTAATAATAATTCAAGCACGTATGACATCAACCAGATTGCCTGCCAAAGTGATGTTGCCGCTGTGTGGCAAACCAGTGTTACAAATTATGCTTGAACGCTTACCAAACTGGCACGATCAAATCATTGTCGCAACAACTAATGATGGCACTGAGCAGCCTATCTTGGATTTATGCACACAGCTGAATATTAAAACCTACCAAGGGGATACACAAGACGTACTAAGCCGCTATTATCTGGCTGCTAAACATTATAATGCTCAATCATCTACAACCATAGTTAGGCTAACGAGTGATTGTCCACTGATTGATGAAGAGCTATGTAACAAAGTGATTAATGAAAGAGTGACTCAAACCTATGACATGGTTAATTTAGGTCCTCATAGTGGTTACCCTAGAGGACTTGACTGCTGCGCATTTTCATTTGATTTACTAGAGAATACCCATCTAAAAGCAACATCACCGGACGATCGTGAGCATGTTACGTTAGGCATGGCAAAATTTAATACTATAACGACTCACACATTCAGTGCGTATGAAGATTATAGCCACTTTCGCCTAACACTTGATGAACCAGACGATTACAAAGCAATTACCGCTGTTTATGAGCATTTTTTGAATAAAGTAGATTTTTCCTATAATGATTTAATAAAAACATTAAAGGAAAACCCTCACATCACCGATATAAATAAACATGTAGAGCAAAAATCTACTTAAGTTAGGCATAATAATTGTATGTCATTGAACATTATATTTATGACTACCAAAGAATTAGAGAATATTAAATGAATCCAAAAACAATATTAGTTACCGGTGCAACTGGCTATAAAGGAACTGTACTGGTTCCAAAACTACTGGCTTTAGGCCATCGCGTAATCGCGTTTGACATCCAATGGTTTGGTAATTTTTTGCCCTCTCATGACAACCTCTCAGTCATTAAAGGTGACGTACGCGACACTGATACGATTAACTTAGACGGTGTGGATTCTATTATTCATCTTGCTTCTATCGCAAACGATCCCTGTGGTGATTTAAACCCTAAATTAACATGGGAAGTGAGTGCGTTAGCAACTATGCGCTTAGCCGATAAAGCAAAGCGCTGTGGAATAAAACAGTTTATTTATGCGTCATCGGGTAGCGTATACGGCGTTAAAGATGAAGAGCAAGTAACTGAGGACTTAACGCTTGAGCCTATTTCTGAATACAACAAAACGAAAATGGTTGCAGAGCGTGTACTTCTTAGTTATGCCGACGACATGGCGGTACAAATTGTACGCCCAGCAACTGTATGCGGTTTATCTAAACGAATGCGCTTAGATGTTTCTGTCAATATGCTGACAATGCAAGCTCTAAAAAATGGAAAAATCACAGTGTTTGGCGGCGATCAAGTCAGACCAAATATTCATATTGACGATATTACTGATCTCTATATTTATATGCTGGATAATCCAGAGAAAGTCTCTGGTGTCTTTAATGCAGGGTTTGAAAATATCTCAATTATGGATATAGCAAAAATGGTACAGGCTAAAATAGCATGTGAGATTGAGGTTACTCCTTCAAATGACCCTCGTTGTTACCGTATTAATTCAGATAAGTTACTATCTAGCGGTTTTACACCCAATAAAAATGTCGACACAGCCATTACCGAAATTATTACAGCTTACAAACAAGACTTACTTAAAGATGAAGACCATTTTTACAACCTTAAATGGATGCAAAGAGAAGTTTTATGACTAACAACCAATCTGCAACCACTATAGCCAAGGATTCAGTGAAAAAACTGACAACAAACTATGTGAACACCCTAACGGATGTATTAAAACAGTTAGATAGTGAACAAGTTAAGAGTCTTGTTGATACCTTACTTACTATGAAGGCAAATAACGGCACTTTATATTTATGTGGCAATGGCGGCTCAGCAGCAAATGCAATCCACCTTGCAAATGACTTTACATTTGGTATTAGCCCAGAAGGTAATGCATTAAAAGTTGAAGCATTACCAGCAAACAGCTCTGTTTTAACTTGCCTAGGCAATGACATTGGTTATGAAAATATTTTTGCACATCAGCTAAAAGTTAAAGCAAACAGCAATGATATTTTACTTGTTTTATCTGGTAGCGGTAACTCTGAAAATATAATTAGAGCGACTCAACAAGCACTCGACATTGGCATGAAAACAGTGGGCATTTTAGGATTTTCTGGCGGTAAAGTTAAGCCGATGCTTGACCAAGTTTTCCATTTCGAAGTCCAAGATATGCAGATATCAGAAGATACTCAAGTTATTGTCGGGCATATCTTAATGAAAGCTCTATACAATGCATTACGTGAGGCTAATTAATGACCACCATTGTCTACGGAATTACAGCCTCAACAGAAATGTTTATCCGATCAGAATATAATACTGACAATAATATTTTTGCTTGTACAAATGGTGGCGAATCATACAAAGGCACGCCTGCAAAATCATTAGAAGAATTATCAAAACTAGAAAAAAAACAAACGCTCCAAGTAGTAATTTGTTCTGAATTTGTCTTTGATATCTTACAATCTTTAAATAAAATTGGTATTACCACTAATCAATGTTCTTTTTTTAACCACATGAGCGGTAAGCTCATTCCTTGTATACAAATGCAATTTGCTATTGATACTAAATCAACGTTATATGCTTTTTATGATCTCTCTTATAATTTGCCCTGCTTTGATGTAACTACTTTTATCGTTTTAGCTGAAATAGAACGAAAAAAACAAAATAAAAAAAATATTCAATTTGTAATTATCCCTAGCCATAGTGACGATACTCCAGGATTAAATGTATATCACGATAACGTTGATGCTAAATGGCGTATCGAAAAGGTTATTAAACCCATGTTTAATTGTCTTGCCTCATGCATAGGTATTGATCAGCCGATTTCGCAAAGTAGCCTTGTATACTATAAAAGCTTGAACCCTAGCATATATCCAAATAACTACTTTCAAAACCCTAGACAAGCAGCTGGAGATTTTAAATTATTAAAATCTTATGCCGAGCAAAATATTAAATTAAGTAACTTAGCACCTCCACAACAAGCTTATACTATTGTTAATGACTTCATAAGACATAACGTGGGCAAAAAAAAGCTAATAACAATTACATTGAGAGAATATTGGGCAAATTCCGAGCACAGAAATAGCAATACAACGGCATGGCTTGATTTTGCATTATCACTAGACCTCAATGAATACTTTCCGCTAATTATTAGAGATACTTATAAAGTAAGTGAGCCCCTTGAAGAAAAATATCAATCGCTTACAACGTATCCCCTTGCAGCTGTAGATTTAAGTATCAGGCTCGCCTTATACCATGAAGCGTATATAAATATGGGTGTTGACAGTGGTCCTCTTTATCCGATTAGCTATCTTGAAGGGGCTCGCTCAATCATTTTTAGATGGTGTTCGAATGATATTCCAAATCTATCAGACAGAACAAATAGCATGCACGGCTTTGAAGTTGGAAAAAATCATTACTTTAATGATAATGAATTTCAAATAAATGCATGGATGGATGATTCATTTGAAAATATTCAAACTCAATTTTCTCTTCTTGAGAATAAAATAAATAAGGCGGCAATCTAAACTATGAATGACTCATCAATTTTAGTTTTAGGAAGCAATTCATTTTCAGGGGCATCATTTTGTGCGCATATGCTAAAAAATGATCAGCAAATTGTTGCTGTTAGTCGCTCATCAGAACCTAATTCAGCATTACTACCATATAGTTGGCAAAAAAATGCAGATAAATTGCAATTTAGCCAACTGGATATAAATCATCATCTGCAAAAAATTATTGATATTGTTAAACAGAAAAAAATTAAAAAAATTTATAACTTTGCTGCACAAAGCATGGTTGGTCAAAGCTGGCAACATCCTGAACATTGGTTTATGACTAACACTGTTTCAACGATCAAGTTACACAATTCTCTCCGACAATTAGATTTCCTTGAAAAATACATCCATATATCAACTCCCGAAGTTTATGGTAGTTGTAACGGATTAGTACCAGAGCATACTAATTATCAACCCAGTACACCATATGCAGTCTCCCGTGCTGCTGCAGATATGAGTCTACATACATTTGCAGATGTTTATGACTTTCCAGTGGTATTTACACGAGCTGCCAATGTTTATGGTGAAGGCCAACAGCTTTATCGCATAATCCCTCGTACTATTTTATATGCCCTACTAGGCAAAAAATTACAGCTGCATGGCGGAGGGCATTCAACACGATCATTTATACATATTGACGATGTATCTTCAGCGACACAACTTATTGGCGAAAAGGGTAAAAATGGTGATATTTACCATATTTCAACAGATAAAATGATCTCTATTCGAGTACTCGTTGAAACAATCTGCAATATGCTTAAGCTCCCATTTGAACAAGTGTGCCAATCGACTGAAGATCGATTAGGAAAAGATGCAGCATATTTATTAGACACAAAAAAAATTCGCTCCGAGCTAAATTGGCAAGATTCTATTTCATTAGAAAACGGCTTAGAACGAACAATTTATTGGATGAAGCAAAATTTAGATGTACTCGCCAAGCAAGAACATGACTATATTCACAAACCTTGAGGTAATCATGATAGGACAAGAAATAGATTTACTAAAAAATTACCCTAAGTCTAAGCGTGATCTTTCTGGTAGATTAGAAGCCAAAAGTGAAGCAGTTAGAGCTATAGCGCGCCAATTTGACGAGGAATTCTTTGATGGTGATAGAGAGCACGGCTATGGTGGTTTTAACTATCATTCACGGTTTTGGCAGCCAGTCGTGCCTGACTTTATTACGCACTTTGGCCTGCAAGAAAATAGCAGTTTATTAGACGTAGGCTGTGCAAAAGGATTTATGCTTTATGATATTTTACAACAGCTACCAACAATGATATTGAGTGGAATAGATATATCCCATTACGCATTAGACAATGCCAAACAGGAAGTAAAGCACTTATTACAACAAGGTTGCGCTACTAAATTACCTTTCGAAGACAATAGTTTTGATACTGTAATATCAATTAACACTATTCATAATTTAGATCTTAATAATTGTGCAAAAGCACTGCAAGAAATAGAGCGAGTTTCTAAAGCTAAAGCATTTATTACTGTTGATGCATATAGAAATGAACAAGAAAAAGAACGCATGGAAGCCTGGAATCTAACAGCCAAAACAATGATGCATGTTGATCAGTGGAAAGAGTTTTTCAAAGATACAGGCTACACTGGCGATTTTTATTGGTTTATACCCTAATGAAAAAACTTGATGCATATTTCGAATCATTAAGAATTCGAAAAATAGAAGAAATAATAGCCTTACGCTACCCTGAGCAAGAAATGAGATGCCCAACACATCTGTCAATAGGTCAAGAGCTAGTACCTGTTGTTGTTTCTAATTTTTTATCTAAAGATGATAAGGCTTTCAGTTCACATAGAGCACATGCCCACTATCTAGCCAAAGGCGGATCATTAAAGAAAATGATAGCTGAATTATATGGCAAGGCGACAGGCTGCACAGGTGGCAGAGGTGGCTCTATGCACTTAACAGACTTGGATTGCGGTTTTATAGCTAGCACTGCAATTGTGGGTAATAGTATACCACTGGCGGTTGGCAGTGCGCTAAGTCAAAAACTACAAAATAGCAATTTTTTGACCGTAAGTTATTTTGGTGACGGTGCAACGGAAGAAGGCGCTTTTTACGAGTCGTTAAATTTTGCAGCAGTTAAATCTCTTCCTATATTATTCATATGTGAGAATAACCGCTATTCAGTGTATAGCCCATTAGAAGTTCGCCAGCCGGTTAATAGAAGCATTACGGATTTATCGCAATCAATTGGAGTTGAAAGCTTTCACGCTGATGGAAATCTTTTAATACCACTAACCCATGCCGTTGAGAGTGCTATTGAATATATTAGAAAGAATAATGCCCCAGCACTCTTAGAGCTTGATACATATCGTCACAGAGAGCATTGCGGTCCTAATTTTGATGATGACTTAAACTACAGAGCCGCAGGTGAAGTCAAAACATGGCTTGAAAAAGATCCGTTAAAATTATTATTCGCGGAACTATCAGCAGATCAACATTTCGAGAAAACTCATAACGAAATGATTATCAAAATAAAAAATGAAATAGAAGATGCTTTTCTTTTTGCTGAAAATAGCCCTTTTCCAAATCCACAGTTAAACGAAGAGTTTCTTTATGCAAAATAAAACAACAACATTCGCTGAAGAAATAAACCAAGCACAGCACTGTGCCATGGCTGAAGACGATAGCATGATTTGTATGGGATTAGGTATTAATGATCCAAAAGCTATTTTTGGTACAACTACAGGCTTACAATCAAAGTTTGGCTCAGACCGTGTCTTTGATATGCCAACATCTGAAAATGCAATGACGGGTGTAGGGATTGGCGCAGCTATTACTGGCACACGTGTATTAATGACCCATCAACGAGTCGATTTTTTCTTGCTTGCCATGGACCAACTTGTAAATAATGCCGCTAAGTGGCACTACATGTTTAATGGGCAAATGACTGTACCTTTAACAATACGTTTAATCATAGGTAGGGGTTGGGGTCAAGGACCCACTCATCAACAAAGCTTGCAATCATGGTTTGCACATATCCCTGGACTTAAAGTTGTTACTCCAAGCTTAACTGATAATGTAGGACAGCTACTTTATCAAAGTATAATGGATAATAATCCAACTATTTTCCTTGAACATCGATGGCTGCATAACCAAAACATCGACAAAGAAACGTGCGTCGATTACAACTCAAACATGCAAACAACGAGAGTCATCAAAGAAGGTGAAGATGTCACTATCATCGCTAATAGCTATATGCTCCTAGAAGCCATACACTGCCACAACTTCCTAAAAAAACAAGGTGTTAACTGCGAGGTAATTGAGGTATCTGAACCGACAAATATTGATTGGCAAACTATTTATAACTCTGTCAATAAGACTCAAACCTGCATATGCACTGATATAGGACATAACTCATTTTCTGTCTCTAGTGAAATTTCAGCAAAAATATATGAAGCATGCTTTACTTCCTTAAAAAAACCAATAAAACGAATAGCACTCCCCTCTTACCCTGAACCTACGAGCTTTGGATTAACAAAAAAATACTACAAAACCAGAACTGAGATTACTAAAGCTGTATCTGAACTCCTTGATAGGGAAATATTTATGACCGAAGATGTAGAATTTCCTCACGATGTTCCTGGTAACTGGTTTAAAGGCCCGTTTTAATGAATCGAGTATTAATTACAGGAATAAATAGTGGTATTGGGCAAGCACTTGCTGAGCGCTTAAGCCAAAATACGATTATTCACGGTACTTATCGAGGGCGAAAATCAAACTTAGATTTTGCTGAACTAACAAAAGTTGATTTTAGCTCACAAAAAAACGTTGACGATTGGTGCCATAAAACGAACTTTTCAATATATGATAGTATAATTTTTGTTCATGGCACACTCGAGCCAATCGGTTCTCTATCAGATTGCTCTTATGACGATTGGGAAAATGCATATAGAATTAATTACTTATCTATAGTGCAAGTGTTAAGTTCAGCAGTTCTAAAAATGAAATCAAACTGCAAAATCCTGACTTTTGCTGGCGGAGGCGTCAATAGCGCCCCGACGAAGTTCAACTCTTATATAAATGCGAAAGTAGCATTAATAAAAATGACTGAAGTTTTAGCTGCTGAATATCCCGATTTAATCTTTCTAAATGTTGGTCCTGGCTGGGTAGATACACCTATTCACCAACAAACACTCCACGCAAAAGAAATAGTGCCGGAAGCATATAAGGAAACAGCCAGAAGATATGAGGAAAATGACTTTGTGTCTATGCAACTGGTCATCGACTCCTTAATTTTTCTTCTTGATAATGCAAATAGTAAGTTTAGTGGACGAAACTATAGCATTGCATCCAAAGAAATTTTTCATGAGGATTTTTTGGAGTCTCTTGAAAACCCAAATATCTACAAATTGCGTAGACTCAATAAAGAGCATACATAAATGAAACTAACGGATTATATTGCATCTTACCTTGCTCAATTAGATATCAAGCATGTATTTGTTCTGCAAGGCGGTGCTGCTTTACATTTAATTGACTCAATTGAAAAACACCCTTCGCTTTCAGCTATTGCAATGCAACATGAGCAATCATGTGCGATGGCTGCTGATAGTTATGCAAAAACACACCATGTACTAGGCGTGACTATAGCCACATCAGGCCCAGGCGCTACAAATTTATTAACAGGTATCGCAAGCTCCTACTTTGACTCTGTAGCTACTTTACATATAACTGGAAATGTAGCTTCATTTAGGCAATCGCATAAATTAGGGGTTCGCCAATATGGTTTCCAAGAAACCGATATTGTTTCTATGGCAAAGCCAATAACAAAGTACGCAATACAATTAAAAAGACCTAATGACATTATCACTGTATTACCTGAAGCTATAAAAGCAGCATTAAGTGGCCGGCCAGGGCCTGTGTTAATAGATATTCCTGATGACTTTCAGCGAGAGATATTAGATATAAAAAAAATACCATTTGAAGCTTTTAATCAATCAACTGTAAACCATAAAGTAATTCAAGAAAACATATTTAATAACTTCATAGTGTCATTAAAACAAGCGAAAAAACCTTTATTTATTCTTGGTGCTGGGTGCCATAACTCAGCAGAACGGTTAATTTCACTTGCAACAAAACTAAAAATCCCCTTTCTATCGACTTGGCCGCTCAAAGGGATTGCAAATCATGATGACGAGCTAAATCTAGGGAATTTTGGAACTCATTCTTTACGTGGGAATAATATCGTTTTACAAAATTGCGATTTTATCATTTCTATTGGGTGCAGACTAGATTCAAAAGCCACAGCAAAATTAGATACCTTTGCACGTGAAGCTAAAATCGCAATGGTGGATATTGACCATAACGAAATAGAGAAATTTGCCCAATTAGGCAAAGTAATCAACTATCAATTTCCTGTATCTGTACAAGTTTTTTTAGATGCTTTTTCACTGCATTGTGAAGATTTAATTGAAATATTTAAAAATAACGATGTGTGGCTAAATTATATTACGGATGTCACACAAGAGTTTAACTACATACCTGAATATAATTACGGTGGTGTAAACCCATATTTAGCTGTTGAGTTGTTTAGTGGTGCTTTCTGTGATGACCAAAATATATGTGTGGATACAGGTACTTGCTTACCTTTAACTCTTGTCTACGGTAAAGAGAAAAAAGGCCAGCAGTATATTTCTTCATATAATAATACCCCCATGGGCTATGCTTTACCTGCATCGATTGGTGTTGCCCTAGCAAAAGAAAAAGAAGTATTTTGTATAGTTGGCGATGGTGGTTTGCAAATGAATATCCAAGAACTTTCAACGTTAAATCACTTGAAACTTCCAGTCATTATTATTGTATTTAACAATAGTGGTCATTGTATGATAAAACAAACCCAAGATGATTGGCTAGACTCAAATTATTTTTCTGCTGATTGTAATAATGGCTTGCCTCACATAAATTTTTCTGAAGTTGCTAAAGCTTATGGGATCGACTCTGAAAAAGTTGAAAATAATGAGCAATTAAAATTATTAGTAGAACGTTTACACCTTCGCATGGATCAAGAAGGGCCAAAGCTTATCGAATTAGTAATTAACCCAAACTTTAGATATGAACCGATTATCAAGTATGGCAATCCATTAGAGAATATGAGCCCTGAACTTGCTTACATAAAACAAAAAAAAGCTATGCTTATACCCAGTTTGAAGGAAAATCTATAATGATAAACTTACACCAAGAGCTGGTTATGCTAGCTAGGAATACACAATCACACGTACAATCAAGCAGTGATTACCAGCTTCTTAACAAAAAACTATCAAAAGTAATTGCCAGCGCTTATAACACGACATCAACACCAACATTTTTATTAACGGATAATATTACATTTTCTCTTCCGTATTACGATATGGGCAATATTAATACGACTCATTTATTTGGTATTGATGAGCTAATCATTTTAAGCTTTTACTTGAAAAATAAAAATAACTATAAGAATGTGTTAGATCTTGGCGCTAATATCGGTCTGCATTCAATAGTGCTGAGCTTATTAGATTATCAAGTTACATGTTTTGAAGCGGACCCTGAAACATTCCGCGTTTTAAAACAAAACCTAGAATTAAATAATTGTAAAAAGATTAAGCCAATAAATGAAGCCGCGGCAAGTTTTGATGGCAAAGCTGAATTTACACGAGTATGTGGAAACTTAACTGGAAGTCATTTGAGCGGCGCAAAAAGTAATCCCTATGGAGAGCTAGATAAATTTGAAGTTAAAGTTAATAACATAGGTAATATAGCTAAAGAATTTGACTTAATTAAAATTGATATTGAAGGTCAAGAAGCAGATGTATTAACTTCAATTTCTTCGGAGGACGCTTTAAAAATTGATTTTATGATGGAAATTAATGGCGAAAAAAATGCAAAAACTATTTTCGACTACAGTTTACAAGTCGGCTTAAATATTTTTCTTCAAAAAAATGATTGGAAAAAAGTGAACTCTCTTGCCGAATTACCCCTAAGTCATAGAGAAGGTAGTGTTTTCCTTTCTAGTAAAAATAAGATGCCTTGGTAAAATATGAATATTCCAACTTATTTTAAAGCAGGTGTATTAATAGATATAGAGCAGCCCCTTCAACTACTCGATTTAAAAATACCGTATTTGAAAGATAATCAAGTTCTGGTGAAAATGCATATGGCTGGCTTGTGTAGAAGCCAGCTGATGGAGAGTAAAGGCCTTAGAGGAGAAGACAAGTATTTGCCCCACTTAATGGGTCATGAAGGTGTAGGTGAAGTAATAGCAGTTGGCAATAGTGTTACCAAGGTTAAACAAGGAAATCGTGTCGTTCTTGGTTGGCTAAAAGGCAGTGGAATCGATTCCGGTGGGACACATATAATTAGCAAAGAGGGTCAAATTATCAATGCAGGTCCAGTTACGACTTTTTCAGAGTACTCTGTTATATCTGAGAATAGAGTAACCATTTGCCCTGAAGGTATTTCAAATGAGTTAGCTGTTTTACTCGGTTGCGCCCTCCCCACAGGAGCCGGTATGGTTCTTAACCAGATACAACCACACTCTAATAGTAATGTGATATTAATCGGACTAGGTGGTATAGGCATAAGTGCACTATTAATGCTTAAACATTTCAGACCAAAAAAAATCATAGTTGTAGATATTGAACAATCTAAATGTGACTTAGCACTACAACTAGGCGCCGATGAAGCTTATTTATATGAAGAAGCAAGCCTAGCTTTACTCAAAGAGCAACACCCTAACGGCTTTGATTATGCTATTGAGAGTGCTGGACTATGTGAAACCATAGAATTCGCTTTTAATAATATACATAACAGCGGTAAATGCTATTTTGCCTCACATCCAAAAACTGGCGATTTTATAAAGTTAGATCCTCATCAACTAATTTGTGGAAAGCAAATTTTTGGAACTTGGGGAGGTAATTGTAATCCAGACAAAGATTTAAAATCGATTGCAGATATTATTCAAAAACTTGAAATATCTATTAATTCTTTGATAAGCCATCGCTATTCTTTGAATCAAATCAATGAAGCAATATCGGCGCTCGAACGAAGAGAAATTACCAGAGCCATCATTACTTTTGAGAATATTGAAGTATGAATAAGCAAGTCCTTGTTCAAGGAAATTTTGACATTTTACACCCTGGCCACATTCGCTTACTTCGTTTTGCAAAAGAGTGTGGTGATAAACTAATTGTTGCTGTTAACAGCGACAAATCTATGGGGTTAAAGAGTCGGGTAAACGAACAACATCGCCTAGAGATGGTTCAATCCCTCGAATGTGTGAATGAAGCATTTTTATCAGATTTAACTCCAGCAGAAACCGTAAAGAGCCTCAAGCCTCATATTGTCGTGAAAGGTAAAGAGTTTGAAAGTAGGCACAATCCTGAGCATGCTCTTGTTGAAATGTACGGAGGAAAGCTTATTTTTGGCTCTGGTGAGTTCGAATCTAATTCCGAACAATATATTACAAGAACAATAAGCCATGGTCATAACTTTGATTATAAAAAATGCCAAAGTTATGCAACAAGGCATCAGTTTAATTATCAATCAATCAACACGGTATTTTCTCAATTTAGTGAAAACCGTGTTGCTGTAATTGGCGAAATAATCGTCGATGAATATATCCAAGGTACTGCGGTAGGCTTATCTCAGGAGGATCCTACCATAGTGATGACACCAGATAGAACGGATACATTTTTAGGCGGAGCAGCAATTACAGCAGGTCATATAAAAGGGCTAGGAGCTAATCAAGTTACGCTTTTCTCGGTACTTGGCAAAGATGATAAAGCTGATTACGTAAAAAATCATATTAACGCATACAATATTGATACTATACTTTTCGATGATGGCAGTCGCCCAACACCATTAAAATCACGATATAGAGCTGGCAATAAAACACTTCTAAGGGTCAATCAAGTTCGACAGCATAAAATTTCTAAAGAAATTCAAACAGATTTATACATGCAACTTGAAAGTAGTATTAACAACTTCGATTTACTGGTATTTTCTGATTTTAATTATGGATTATTACCTCAAACTCTGGTCGATAAAGTCATTGCTTTATGCAAAGAAAACAATGTACGTGTTGTCGCAGACAGCCAAACATCTTCTCAAGTTGGTGACATTGCCCGTTATAAAGATATGATGCTAATAACACCAACAGAAAAAGAAGTACGCGTAGCATTGAATAATATTGATGATGGTCTACCTATATTGGCCCAAAAACTTTGCGAAAAAGCAAATCCAACGTCTTTAGTTATTACCCTCGCAGGAGAAGGTATTTTTATCCATCTACCAGATCAAAACGGCCAATGGGAAAATGATATGCTTCCTGCGATTAACCGTAATGCGGTTGATCCTGCGGGAGCTGGTGATTGCTTCTTAGCTGCCAGTAGCCTGGCATTGTGCTCAGGTGCGACACCTTGGCAAGCTTTTTATATTGCAAGTATTGCAGCCGCTTGCCAAGTAGATACTCTCGGAAATCAGCCACTGTCCTTCAACACGCTACAGCAACGAGTACTGGAGTCATTCAAAAATATATGAAAGCAATATTGCTTGCAGCAGGGTTAGGCACTCGGTTAAAACCTTTGACTAATACAATTCCAAAATGTTTAGTGCCTATTAAAGGCAAGCCTTTATTGGCTTATTGGCTAGAAAAGCTCGATAAACTTGGTGTCAGCGACATACTCATTAATGTGCACTATTTCGCTGAACAAGTAGAAGAGTTTGTGTCAAAGTCCGAATACCGTAATAAAATAACAATCGTTAGAGAGAAAAAGTTACTCGGTACAGGCGGCACTTTGATTAGTAATAAAGAGTTTTGGCATTGTAGTCCCACAATGGTCATTCATGCTGATAACTATTGCGAAGATACCCTTACTAATTTTGTAGAAGCCCATTCAAAAAGGCCCAAAAAGTGTGATGCTACGCTTTTACTTTTTGAATCTGCTTCTCCCTCCTCATGTGGTATTGTTGAACTTGATTCAGACGCTTCAATCCAAAGGTTTCATGAAAAAGTATCCAATCCACCAAGTAACCTAGCAAGCGGGGCATTGTTTTTATTCTCCGCAGGAGTGTATGAAAAATACTTTTCACACTTTAAACAGGAAAGCTTCTATGAAATTAGCCACGACATGGTGCCTTTATTATTGGGCAGTCTTTATAGCTATAAAACCCATCTGAGATATATAGATATAGGCACTCCACAAGCTTATAATAAACTTCAAACTGAATTGCTGGCTATCAACAAACCTGCTTAATATTAAGATAAATAAAAACTAGGATATAAAGTGAAGTTATCTGAAAAACTTAAAAACAGCATTGCAAGCCATGCAAAACTTCCTGCAATTTTTGTTGATAATCAATACATTACTTATAAACAGCTTGCAAGTTACGCTAATAATATTAACACGAGCGAAATAAGTGAAGCTGAGCAAGTTGGAATTTTAAGTTACCGAGATACTCACTATTATAGCGCCGTACTTGCCTGCGCTTTAGATTCACGAACATTTATACCACTTGGGGTAAAACTGCCAATAGCTAGATTGGCTTTTATCATAAAGCAAGGCAACTTAAAGTATGTTTTATACAGTAAAAAATATTTGTCGATCAGCCAAGCATTAATAAAAGCACTCCCAGATAGAGTATTTGTATGTTTGGACGATATAGTCAATAAAAGCATTGTATCAACTAAATCACTACAAGCTCGCAGCCTATCCAATATCGCTTATGTTTTATTTACTTCAGGTTCTACAGGCTCACCAAAAGGTGTGCCTATTAGCATTGCGAATCTTAAGTCTTATCTTGATACTATGTGTGAGTCTTTACCCCTCAGTAATACAGATAAGGTAAGCCAAGTATTTGATCCAACGTTTGATCTAAGCATGCATGATATATTTGTTACTTGGCTGCAAGGTGCTTGTCTTTATGTAGTGCCTGAAACCGCTATATTTGCGCCAGGTAAATTCATTAAACAACACGGGCTTACAGTGTGGTTTAGTGTCCCTTCTACTGCATCAATTATGGCTAAACTAGGAATGCTTAAAAATGATGCCTATCCTAGCCTTCGTGTGAGTCAGTTTTGTGGTGAGCCCTTACCTAGAACACTCGCTCTGCAATGGCAAAAAGCAGCACCAAACAGCAAGGTTATTAATTTATACGGACCAACTGAGGCTACAATAGCATGCAGTAGATATGTATTTGATTGTAATGATGATAGTGATAGTAGCTATATTCCCCTGGGTAAAGCACTTAAAAACATGAGCTTTGATTTAGATGCACAAGGTGAGCTTTTGATTTCGGGGCCTCAAGTATTTTCTGGGTATTTAAATGACAATATTAAAACTCAGCAATGTTTAATTAAAACAAATAACATTACCCATTATCGAAGTGGTGATCTCGTAAATCGTGATGCTCAAGGAGTATTTCACTATATTAGCCGTGTAGATGACCAAGTTAAAATCCAGGGATACCGCGTTGAGCTATCCGAAGTAAATACACTAGCACAAAATTTTTTATCAAACCCTTTGGTACAGGCTATCGCAACGCCAATACAACAACCTCAAAGTTTGACTTTATTTATTTGTAATCCAGCCGATAAAGAAAGTGAGCAAACACTGATTGATTACTTAAAGCAACAGCTGCCACTTTATATGGTGCCCAAAAAGATTATATGGATCGATTCCATGCCACTAAATAGTAATGGTAAAATTGATAAAAGCGCCCTACATACCATGATGGAGAAATAATGAGCTTAACAAATTCGATTGAACAAGCTATCAATAATAAATTAATAGAAAAGCATGGTCAGGACATACTCATATCATTAGATAAAAAAAATAGTTTAATAAGTTTAGGTCTTTTAGATTCGCTTGATTTTATTAGTATGTTAATGGAAATAGAAAACAGCTTAAACCTTGATATTGATTTCGAAGAAGCTGACCCTGTGCAATTTACATCTTACAGTGGCCTAATAAAGCTACTTAGTGAGTCTACTAATGCCTAACAAAGTGAATTGGCAAGAAATATATAATACGGAATATGTGAATGCCCCTGAGTGTTGGAAAACATGCGGTGGCTACTGCTGTAAAAATTTTTACGGAGAGCATTTTAATATCCTAGACAAAAGTGGTGTATCTTTACCTCTTCTCGAAAATGAGTATGAGTACTATAAATCTATTGGTGGTATTAAAAATATTACTACACCAGCTAAAAAGCGTACATTTACGCTTTCAAACGGTAAAAGCTTCAATATCTATTTGCTCTCTTGCCAATGTGGTGGTTTATGCGAACCCCATGGACATAGACCCTTAGTTTGCAGAATATATCCCTACTTCCCTATAGTAGATGCGTTTGGTACTGTTATTGATTTTGAGTACTCCGCTTTAATGGATCTTTTTTACCGTGATCCAGATAATAACCATAAATGTACGCTGGTTAGAGAGCAAGCCATAAAGTTGAAACGTGAACTTACAGTTTCTATGAAGCCATTGTTACGTGATCCTGAAGTTGTGTTTATCTTTAGGTGTTTGAAGGAACTTGTAGACCGCCTCAAAGAAAAAATGGGGGGCTTTATTGATACCTTAGATGAATCACAGAAAAAAAAGTTTATTGCTAAATATGAATGGATGATTCTATCAGGCAAGCCGTGGAAAGATCCCGCTTTTTCAAAAAGAATTGATACTATCTACGACGAAGTTAAAGCAGCTTTCGGTAATGAGGACTTTTTGTGAGAAGTATCAGCCAAGAACAAATTATCGCAACATTACATTCAGTTGGTATCAACATGAATGACAGTGTGTTTATACACTCTTCATTATTTACACTTGGCGCTATAGAAAATCACTCAGTAAAAGAAGTGCCTGAGGCGTTCCTAAACTGCTTTAAAACTGCAATTGGTGATAACGGTAATATATTTATGCCAGCCTTTAATTATCAATTCCCACGCAGTCGCAAAGAAGATTTGCGCTCACAAGAATGTGTCTTAGGGTATTGGCCTGAGTGGTTTCGACAACAACCAAATGTAGTACGCTCAGGGCACCCTATGTTCTCAATCTGCGGTTTAGGGCCTGATGTGGCAAAAATCTGTTTACCCAAAAAACCTGAATATTATGCCTTTGCAGAAAACTCAACGTTTAGTAGGTTAATAGAACAAGATACAGTGCTTGTACTGCAAGGCATTGGCCTTAGAGTCGCCACGGTGATTGTTCAAATAGAAGCAATGTTAGGATTAAAATACCGGTTTAATAAACCTTTTACCGGTGTGACAACGCTCACAAATGGAGAAGAGGCTAACGGTACTTTTTACCACTTTTGCTTTCCTATAAATAATGCCTACAGGGAAGACTATTCCAAGTTAGAAGCTGCATTATTAAACTCAGGGATTATGAAACAAGCCCAACTTGGAAGATCATTTATCTATACAATAAAGATGAAAGCACTTTATCATTTTGTAAAAGACTTTGTTGCTGATAACCAATTTGCATTGCTTAACTGTAACCCATCTGAACTATATCGTTTTGATAATGGAAAAGAAGTCTCTTATTCTGTCGATAAATAATTGTTTATATCGTTATATGCGGCAACAAGTACATCAGCTTGTCGCCATTGTTTACCGCCTGATCTGCCTGAAATAATTATATTATCGACACTGTTTTTTAATGTATCAAAATTAGCTTGATTATTTTTTTCAAATTCTAAAGTTGGCACAGGAAAAGTGCCATGTATGACCTGTTTAATATGACTGATACATGTAGCATCTTGGCCGACAACTTGCATTTTCTTTAATGTATTCACAATTTCATCCACGTCATACTGCTCCACCTCTTCTGGCCTGCATAATATTTCTGCCGACAAGTTCGCATGCTGACTTTTAGTGCTGAGGTTAGGGTATAACGTCAACCTAAATATATCCGTTTGATGATCCCACACCCATAGATAATGCGATTTTTGATCAAGTAAAGGCAAGTCAAAATTCAAATGAAATACAATAGCAGTTCTCAGTTCTGGCTTGTTATAAACTAAAGGTAAGCCTAATGCTTTTAAGGCAATAAACGGAGGAGCACTCCAAAATAACAACTGACACTCAAGGATTTCTGCTTTATTAGTAAGCTTTACTCCCGTGATCTGCCGTCCATTAGTCTCTATCTTCTCTATTGATGAAGAAAGTACAACCTCAACTCCAGCGCTTTTAACTTTAGTTACTAAATACTCAACCCAAGACTCAATGCCTTTATTTTCTAATGGATAAAAGTAATTTGGAGTTTTTGAGTTGTCTTTGGTTTGTCTTTCATGAAAATGCGCTTGCGTTTGATATCCAATTTTAGCATCAAAAGTAGGAATATTTTTCAGTGCATTTGCAACATCGGGCTCAAAAGCAAGAATGCGAGTAAAGCCAAATAGTCCTGCTGCGACCGTTAATGTATTTAAATCTGTATGTTTACCATAGAGCTTATACAGAATTGGTTTAATAATATGCTGGGTAAACGTCTTGCCTAATGTTTCTTCGCAATAAGGGAGTATAAGCGAACTGCCACTAGAAGAGGTTGCTTGAATAAGCTCAGCACAACCTTGATAATACTCTTCGCTTGGCAGTTTGTGACTATCTGGAAACGGAGAGTTTAAATCCCATTCACCGGCAAAGTAATTACCTGATTGCAGTTTTTCTATTACGTGCCAATAGTAATCACGATTTTCTAGCTCGCCAAATAACAGAGTATCAAGCGCTTCTATGCCCGTTGCGTTCGGTATATGTGATCCCATATCATAATATGCACCTAACTCATCTTTTATAGAACAAAATAATCCCCCAACACGCTCACTTTGCTCAATTATTGTAACTTTTTTAAAAGACTGTTTGAGTAGTAATGCCGCCATTAAACCACATACCCCACCACCAACAACGATAGCTGAATTTCGCATAATAATTCTCCAGAAACTAGTAAGTAGTAGCTATATGATAACCACTCATGATTACGTAATTTGAGCAATAGGTGATTTATATGCAACGATACTTCTTTGTGCAGAAGTGATCTTATCGTTCTGATCATAAGAAACATCATACGATTGCTGCGTTATTGCAAATTTACTGAATAGTTCGCAAACATCTGCTTTAGAAGCAAAAAATAGGCCATCAATGTCAGAGAAATAATCCGGCGAAAATTGTCGCGCAAACCCATCATGCTGATATCCTGAGTTTATAAATGCAGGATGAGTATCAGCATACATAATAGAAAATATACAACCGCCTGGTTTTAACACTCGGTAAGATTCACTAAGGGCAACTAAAATATCTGAGCGAGGAACACAGTTTAAAGCGCTTCTGTCTATCACTAAGTCGAACGAATTATCTTGCCAAGGTAACTGAGTAAAATGACCATTAACTAAATCAGCTTTAAGTTGTAACCTTGTTAGACGCTCTTGAGCAAAATCTAAAGCAACTGAAGATATATCAATACCAGCAACATCAACTCCCTCTTCAGCCATAAAAACGATATTATTTCCAGCACCACAGCCTAACTCTAATGCGCTTAAACTTGAATTAGTGTGCCTTAATCGCATCACCAATGATACGATTGCATCATAAGGGTATTTATTTAATTGCCTGCCCTGCTGATAAATATTCTGCCAATTACCCATTTCACTTCATGACCAAGAGTGTTTGTTGCTCTAGCTTGTCAATTGCAGACGCCATATCTAAAACACTGCATCCATATTTATCCGCAATATCAATAGAGTCGTGCTCTCCATCACTATAATTTAATAACATCTTAATGTGATTAAGCTCATCGAGTTGGCTTACACGCTCTTTACTAAAAAAACTTAACGTTGGATACAACCCTTTACTACCTAAGTTAGGTTCACCAAAAGGTAGTGTATTCTCAAAAGTCGCAGCTTGTTCAAACGCCAAAAATATTTTCTCTAATTTATCAATACTATCAAGCAGTGGTTTTATTCCCATAAACGCTTTAGTATCAAGGGAAGTATGATACTGGTGGTAGCCAGAATGAAAACTACGGCTGACACAGCACACTGGCAATTGAAAGCCGGGAGAATTATATTGCCTTTCATCAGAACCACTTAAAGGACTAAATTGTATGTTTTCATGGTTATAATCATGTTGATTTAGATGATATAAAAGTTTATCTAGCATACCATTATCATTCCGACTATGTTTAAAAACTAATTTTTCAGGTTCTCCACCCATACAATTAATAACCAGTCCAGAAACCATGTTTGCAGTAAAATGCTCCCCCATTAAATGAAGCAATCCTAAACTACCTATTGTTTCAGGGTGTAATGCAAAACGGTAGGAGTAACGACGTTTTGGCCATTTTTTAATACGATTAAATAAGCCTAAAAGAACTAAAGGGCCGCTCAGCTCATTATTCGCCATTGATGGATGACATAGATATGAACTTAGTAATACTTCTTGTTTTGATTCACCATTTAAAACTGATTGGGCGATATCCAACGAACCATCTACAAACTGACTCTTAATTACAGCTTTGTATGTTCCCTCTTTAAGTTGTTCACGTATTTCATGAGCGATACAAAAACCCCAACGCTTTTTATAGTAGCTAGTAACATAAGGGATTGCCGTTGGCTGCTCAGGTAGGCTATATAAGTGCTTTTGAAGCTCTTCAAGGCTAAGCTCTATTTCTACAGATTCTGAGTAATTAACGACCTCAATATTCAATCGCTGCATATCAGCAATTTTCTCTCCATCAGGCCCTAATAAATAAGCATCTTCACAATGCCACTCCTTAGGTACAGTCCAATCAAATATTTTTTCACCAGAAGCAATAGAAGAAATATTAAGCGGCATATACCGCGAGAGAATACTATAACTTTGTCGTAAGCCTGGACCTGTTATAGAACGAAGAATAGGGAAAAGCTCATCAAATAACTCATTGTAGAAAGCCTCTGATTCTTGGTAATCTGTCACTATTATTCCTTTCCTAAGTCACATTTTTCATCATAGTGGATTTTATAATCAGCCATTATCTCTTGGATATAACATTTCCATAACTTATTTAGCTGTTTATATTTTTCTAAACAAAATACTTCGTCTTCATATTGATACAAAAGCGTAATCATCGGGCAGTGATAATATAAGAGCGCGCCTTTTATTATATGAAATATATGCCCTAAGCTAGTATTTCTTAAAGAGTAAACATACCTAGCTTGACGCTGTAATTGCTTAGCAGCAATACTACGACTTGTAATATCTTCATCAATAATTGAGAGTAGATGCTCGCAAATATCCTGAAGTCTATCCACTGCAATCAATCTATCTTCTACATCATCAACAGGTAATACTGTAAAATAATTATTCTTGATATTGCTGATAACCAACTCTTTATCAATCTCTTTTTCAATATCAATTAAATTATCTGCTGCAGTAGGAATAGCACCTTGAAGTTTTGCACCGTTTCCTACATTTATGCAGTTATTCACTTTGTAAAGACTTAGAAGCTTTTCTAACTGCGCATGAGCCACAAGAAAGAGATCATTTGAAACAACATGGCCACCCAAATTACCTTCAATCAATCGACCATTGAACTCTAAACTACCGTACCCCTCTGAATCATCATCATTATTTACTTTGTAAATACTATCTTTACTGTGATGTGAGCCTGATGGCTGTTTACCGTTATCAATACCAAAAAGATAGATATTTCTAAATCCCATATGAAGTAAAAACGAAAGGGCTGCATTTGCAACAACAGGATTACAGTAAGGGATCAATGGTAAAATTTGGGACAAATGAACTTGAGATATAACGTCCATTAAACATGTTCCCGCCTCATTACCTTTTCCCGCTATTCCTGCCCATTTATAACGTTTATTCGTATCAGGATATAAAGTATTAAGGCCCAGCAAGTTCACTTTTTTGTATTCATCAGCAGGGAAAATATCACCAAAAATTTTATAGTTCGAATATGGACGTTCAACTAACACATGAAAGTCAACTGGGATACCCTTCTTATATAATGACGCTATGGCGGTTCCCGCAGCGATTACGATCCCTTTTTGATGGTTATTTTTTAAAAATACTTCAGCTTCATCCAGCGATGGACCATTACCAACAATAAATATAGGTGTATCAAAGTCTATTTCCTGGGTCGTCTTCGTTAGTAACGCAGCTTTATTTCGAATATGATGGATACTATGAGCAAGCCCAGTTATTGCATCGTTGTAAAACCCATGACCAAACTGAAAACGGAAGTAATCTTCACTCCACTGCTTAATCAAAACATTTAGTTCTGTACCGGGTGTATGCTGATAGCAAAAACTGCGCACTAAGGAAAATGCACCAATGTCTTCGGCTATTTTTTCAAGGTCAATTATAAATGATTTATGATCAACACCTAAATGAAAAAACAAGCACCCTCCATTGGAATCAATTTTTTTTATAATTTCAAACCAATCAGTGCAAAATAAACTCGCAAAAAATTGTTCAAAATCTGGTTCAACTAAAAATATATAGTCAAATTGAGTATCTTCCAAAAGAAGCGGAACATGATAACCTAGCCCGATACCAAAAATAACTGCGGAAGGAAATGAAGATGGTAAGTTACGAACTACAGGTTTACTTTCGGCTCTGACTTTTTTCATAAAGCGAGTTAACTTTACCATATATCGAGAGTGAATACGGGTATCGTCATCATCTTCAGGATAACCAGTGTAGTCAGTTAAACTAAATACGGGCCTTTCTCTTTGTGCCTGTATTTGTTTTTCAGTTTGAGTAATGGGGTCTTGTGAATAAAGTAAAGTATTTCCACCACTTGGTATAAAATTACCATGCCCGGACTCTGTAACATGTAAGCAAAAGTCATCTTTGGTTTTAAAGTTTTTTATTGCTATTGCTATATCAGGGAAAAACTCAGAAAAACACTCAAAATTCTTTTCAAATCGCTCATTTGCTTCTGTAGCAAAAATCGCCTCTCTTTCTTGATGTTTTATAGTTTTTTCAAGTTTTTCTGAGATGTGCTCAAGCTCGTTATTAATATCTATATTCTTTATCATGTCGGTTACCTACTTGATATTTTTATACACATTTATTTTTTTTTGCGTATTAATATGAATACCAAGTTCTTTTGCAGCCTGCTGTTTTTTGAGGCTTATTTCTAATACCGTAGTATTCAATTTGATTGAAAAATCCGATAAAAATAACACATCGTTTTCGCTGAGGTTCTCAGGTGAGGTAAAGAGTGCTTTCAATGTTCTATCAATTAATAGTAACTTGCTTTGAGCTGACTCTATATCACCTTCAGCTAAATATTGATTAATTACAGACAAATCGGGGGCTAACTGAGACAATAAACTAGCCGACATTAGCATCTATACCATTTTCACTAAGTGTTTTTTCTCGAACGTCATGAGGAATAGCATCCCAAGCAGACTTTATTTCTTTCAATAAATTAGATACTTCTTCAACAATTGCAGGATCATTTTTTATTGTTGCATCAACTAAGCGATCTATCATATAAGAATAAAGTGCATATAAATTATCAGTCACTTCACCACCAACTTTAAAATCTAAACAGCCCCTTAAGGCTTCAATAATAGCAGTCGCTTTAGATAAATGTTCGGCCTTCGCTTCCATATGTTTTCTTTCAATAGCAACTTTAGACATCACCATTTTTTCAATCGCACCCGCCATTAACATTTGAATTATTTCATAGCGATCAGCACCGGCAACACGGGTCTTGAGTGCTTCTTTCTGATAATTTTTTACTTTGGCGTTATACATATTAAAACCCTTTTAAATCAAAATTAATTTATGATTTGTTTCTTGTAAATCCCGGTAAGCTCGCAAGCTGCGCTCCTAAGTACTGTTGTGTTGATTGCATTTGCGCCAGTAACACATCTAAACCCGCATATTGCTTTCTAAGCCTACTTTCTAATTCGGTCATTCTAAATTCATGCTTTAGTACATCATCTTCTAAATCAGTGACCTGTGTATTTAAATTATCTTCTCGTTGCTTTAAAATGCCTTTTGAACTTACGTAATTATCTAAAAAAGATTCGAACTGTTTAGCAACACCATTTTCACCAGCAAAAGCCTTTCCGATATCATCAAAATTTTCATCCATTGCTGTATTTAAACTGCGGACTAAAGTTGATTTTTCTAGATAACCTTTCTTATCAACACCCAAGCCAATATCGAAAATACTTGTGAAAGGCCCTGCATCCGTTAAATTTGTAGAAAGCATATTGACCATTTGCGAGCTCAAAGTACGAATGGTTGCATCGCTATTTAAAGGTTTACCAACTCTCGATTGCAGACCTAACTGCCCTATAGCATTGTTATAATTAGCAATAAATTCATCAATTAATGTTGTAACGCTCTCACGGTCATAGCTAACAGCTAACTTTGCCGTCTCTCCATCAACGCTTTGTCGTTTAGCAGTGATCGTCATATCTTGTACAGCATCTTTAAAGGTATTGGTGTCATTTGTTATTGTTATGCCATCTACTTTTATAACTGCACTTTTTGCTTCATTTCCAGCTGTTATACCAATACCACCGCTACCAGAAGCTCCACCATTAGCATCTGTAGATACATTGTCTAGCTCAGCATTATCATTGGTAATTACCAAGTCATTACCAGCGCCACTCACACTCGAAGTAAGAACCAACTTTGACTCAGTACCAGTATTTATTATATTTGCTGTTACACCAAAATTATCATCCGAGTCATTAATTGCGTCACGCAAATCAGCTAATGTCGCACCCGCATCAAGAGTTAGGTCAAAGCTTTTGTCTCCAGCAGCAAATGACAAGGTGCCTCCAGAAGCAGTGACCACATCGTCAGTAGATGTAAACAAAGGAGGTACGGCATCGTTTGACGTTGCACGACTGCCTTGAGCAAGTGCAACAACTTCAATTTTAAAATTACCAGGCGTAATATCTTTTGTTGGGGTAACTGAGACGAGATCACCGTCATCACTTGTTGGTTGAGTGATATTAGCAATACGTTTATTAAAATTATCAGGATCTGCTAGCTTTTTTATTGTGTCTTGTAGCTTGGATAACGCAGACTTGATCTCTCCGATTGAAGATAATTCAACTTCTAACGACTTGTCCTTTTTTGCAAAGGCATTCATTTTTGGAACATTTTCGGCATCAACAGATGCTGTAATGATACTTTCGAGATCCAGCCCAGATCCAATACCTGCGGATGTTATAAGTGGCATACTTCTCTCCTACTATCTGTTCCAAAAAATATTATACAGTTTGATTTAGTAACAAACCTTTGTTAGTTAGTTTATCGGCAAATTCATCTAAAGCTTTAGCAACTTCTCTAAACTCTTCAGTTGGAATTTCACGAATAACTTCTTCGCTTGTTTTATCAAACACTTTAATTATTGGTGGATCACCCTGCTCATCAAATTCAAATTTTAAATTTGTTGCCGTCACAGGAATATATTTATTTAATTTCTCTAAGTTTTCTTTCACTTCGTCGATCAGTGCTTTTCTTTCACTTTCAGAATCAAGTTGCTGACTATTATCAACAAGTGCGGGCTCTCTACCAGCAATTTTTGTACCAGCTTTTTCAACAGTTGCTTTTTTACTTGCTTCGTTTAACTCATTTTTATTTGTAAAAGATGAATTAGCGGTGAAGTTTTCACTCGATTTAATTATTCCACCTAAGTCAGCCATAGTAGCTCTCCTTCAAAATACAAACAAAGTATAAGTCATTATCGAGACAATATCTCAATAATGACCTAATTAACCGTCTAGCCTAGTAACGATAATGCTACTTGTGGACGCTGGTTTGCTTGACTCAAAATAGATTGGCTTGCTTGTTGTAATATTTGAGATTTAGTCAAATTAGCTGTTTCGGCAGCGAAATCAGTATCTTTAATACGTGACTTAGCAGCACTCAAGTTTTCTGAAATGTTAGATTGGTTACGAATAGTTGATTGAAAACGATTTTGTACAGCACCGAGTTCGGCACGTTTTTTATCAACTACTGCAATCATTGCATCCATACCTGCCATTACTGCTTGTGCGTTAGCTTGAGAAGATACACTAATACCACTTGCTGTAAATACAGTTGCAAAGTCGGTATTATCAGCTGAAGCACCAACCTGCGAACTAATTGTTCCCGCAGTAGCACTTAAGCTTGCACCTGTCACAGCACTTGCTACACCTGCAATACCTGACATAGTAAAGCCATTATTACCCGCAACCGAGTTTGCAGTGCCACCAACAGAAGCCATACTAAAGCTAATATTCTGTACAGCATCAGCACCAACTTGGAAGTTAGCTGAGAATGAACCATCTAGTAGATTTTGACCACCAAATGTTGTATCTGCAGCAACACGATTTACTTCTTCTGATAATGAACGAATTTCTTCTTGTACTGCTAAACGATCTTCATCTGTATTTGAACCGTTTGAAGCTTGTTGAGCAAGAGTACGAATACGCTGGAACATTGACGTAGTCTCATCAAGTGCGCCTTCAGCAGTCTGCGCAAGTGAGATCCCATCATTAGCATTTCGGTTACCTTGATTCAAACCATTTATTTGACTAGTTAAACGGTTAGATATTTGCATGCCTGCAGCATCATCTTTTGCACTATTAATGCGAAAACCTGATGATAGACGTTGAAAGGATGTATCGAGCTGGTTACCAGATTTCATCAACTGGCGCTGTGCGTTCAATGAACTCACATTAGTATTTACATATAAAGCCATAATAGCCTCCGCTTTATCATTTTAAATAGAATAACAACGGGATACCCCTACCCTGTTATTACTCCAGACTGAGAGTCCTAGATTTTTAGTTCTCTAAGTCAGTTATCGTCAGATAAAACGGAAACTTTAGCTTTATTTATAAATTTTTAACAACGTTATACTATTTTAACCCTGTAACAAGCTTAATGCAGCCTGAGGCCTTTGATTTGCTTGGCCTAATATTGTTTGGCTCGCTTGTTGTAAAATTTGGTTTTTAGTTAAGTTAGCTGTCTCCATTGCAAAATCAGCATCTTTAATTCTTGATTTAGCAGAGGCTAAATTTTCAGAAATATTAGCTTGATTTCGTATTGTCGACTGAAAACGGTTTTGTACCGCACCTAATTCAGCGCGTTTTTTATCAACCACCGCTATTAGAGAATCCATACCCGCAAACACAGCCTGTGCATTTACTTGTGATGACACACTAATACCTGCAGCTGTAAATACAGAAGAAAAATCTAATGTTGTTGATGCCGTTGCGCCATCAACTGAGCTTACATTAGCTGCGAGCGTTGAAAGTGCTTTACCACCCACGGCTGAAGCAACACCGGCAACACCTGATATAGTAAAACCACCATTAGCAGCGAGAGAATTAGCTGTATCGCCAACAGACTGCATACTAAAACCAATAGTCTGTACAGCATCAGCACCAACCTGAAAGCTTGCAGAATAAGAGCCATCCAATAAATTTTGACCACCGAATGTAGTGTCCGTGGCAATTCGGTTAACCTCATCAGATAACTGTCTAATCTCTTCTTGGATAGCGAGCCTATCTTCATCTGTATTAGAGCCATTTGCTGATTGCTGAGCAAGTGTTCGGATACGTTGAAATGTAGAAGTAATTTCATCAAGCGCACCTTCAGCCGTTTGTGCCAGCGAGATACCGTCATTCGCATTACGGTTGCCTTGGTTTAAACCCAAGATTTGCGATTGCAAACGATCCGATATTTGTAAACCAGCAGCATCATCCGCCGCGCTGTTAATACGCAGACCAGATGATAAACGTTTAAAGGAAGTATCTAAGTCGTTGCCAGTTCTTTCAAGCTGTCTTTGCGCATTAAGCGCGCTGACATTCGTATTTACAAATAAAGCCATAATAAACTCTCTTCTTATCTGTCAAATTAAAGCCACTCTTTAATTTAATGAGTGGAATTTTGACAAAGTGACCTGTTACTACAGTCAAGTTAAGTTGACTGGGGGCAATAAACTGCCACTTTGCAGATTAATTTAAATCGTAATAAGTATTCAGCAATCTTTAGGCCAACTTTATAGATAGAGTTGCATTGAATTATAAAAAACGAGAAAAGGGCCTATAAGGCCCTTTGAAGATAAGTTTGAGAGTGGGTATGCCTAACACTTACTATTGGCATAGTTTGTGCTTTAACAATTATGTTCTTACAAATGTTAGAACAATACAGGATTTTTAAGCGCCTCCGCTTTATCAATCCGTTTCAGCGCCTTTGTTAATACCCCATTAAACAAAGGCGCTACATTCTTAGTCAATTAATTGACTATTTCCAACCTATTATCCTAGAAGACTTAATGCAGCCTGTGGACGTTGATTAGCCTGACTAAGAATTGTTTGGCTAGCCTGTTGTAGAATCTGCATTTTTGTTAAGTTTGCAGTTTCTTGCGCAAAGTCTGTATCTTTAATACGTGATTTTGCAGCACTTAGGTTTTCTGAAATATTTGACTGGTTACGAATCGTTGATTGAAAACGATTTTGTACCGCACCCAGCTCAGCGCGTTTTTTATCAACAACCGCGATTAATGAATCCATGCCGGCCATTACCGCTTGCGCATTCGCTTGTGAAGATACGCTTATGCCGCTTGCTGTAAATACCGCAGCAAAACCTGTAGCATCAGCTGATGAACCTACTTGCGAACTAATTGTTCCAGCTGTAGCACTTAAACTTGCGCCTGTTACCGCACTGGCAACCCCTGCAATACCTGACATGGTAAAACCGTTATTACCAGCGATTGAGTTAGCCGTACCGCCAACTGACGCCATACTAAAGCTGATATTCTGTACAGCATCTGCGCCAACTTGGAAATTCGCGGAGAAAGAACCGTCTAAAAGGTTTTGACCACCAAACGTTGTATCTGCTGCAACACGATTTACTTCTTCAGATAATGAACGAATCTCTTCTTGCACCGCTAAACGGTCTTCATCAGTATTTGAACCATTTGCTGCTTGCTGTGATAATGTTCTGATACGTTGGAACATTGATGTTACTTCATCTAATGCACCCTCAGCTGTTTGTGCTAATGAAATACCATCGTTTGCGTTACGGTTACCTTGGTTCAAACCGTTAATTTGTGATGTTAAACGGTCAGAAATTTGTAGACCTGCCGCATCATCTTTCGCACTGTTAATACGAAAACCTGATGATAAACGTTGGAATGATGTATCCAGTGCATTACCAGAATTATTTAATTGTCTTTGTGCGTTTAACGCGCTAACATTTGTATTTACATATAAAGCCATGATATCTCTCCAGAAGTAAACTTATCATTTACTCTCAAACTTACTAGATTAAGCAGTGGTTGTTATTTACAACGCTTTGCTTGGTTAATTAAGTTATCGGTCTAGCAAAAAAATCCTTTAGCTTTTTTTTTTATTTTTTTTCCATTATTTTTTAAGCTCATGTAATTTAATGAATTTTATAGTGACTAAATTAATAAAGCTCATTAAAAAACTAAAAGGATTATTGTGCAGGTCTTTTTCTTCAGGAAATTATTAAGCTGTTAAATAGTAAGGAGATGATCTTAAAAGGCTGGAAAAATACGAGAGTAAGGCAATATATTGCCTTACTCTTGATGTTCTTATAACTTACTTATAAGTAATCGAACAGTGATAATTTAGCTAAGCGGCCAAAAGTTGCCTGCGACGCTTGCAGTGCAGTTTCTTGCTTCGTGAGTTCAGTAATAGCCTCAGCCATATCAAGTTCAATTAAATCTGCACGGGAGGATTTATTATTTACATCCAGATCACTATTAGATTGCGTGATTTTCTCAGCTGTATTTAACCGCCCACCTAAACCAGCCTGTGTTAAAGAGACCTGATTTTTACTGTTATCGATTTGGACCATGGCCGATGCCAATACTTGGTCATAATCTTCTTGACTAATTGTTGGGTCAGTTAACCCAGCAATTAAATCGCTTAATGTGTTTAAAATATTTTCTTTTTTCGGCGCTTCTAAAGTAAAGTCTACCTGCCCGTTTGCAACTGGGCTAATATCAATTTCCATCCCAGCAAATTTAATTTTTGATCCCTCAAAGCTGCCAGAGCTGATCACACTTCCACCTTGTTCAACCTGATATGTATTAGGTGTACCTGGGGTTGTTATAATATTAAACGTATTTGCTCCGGCCGCGGCTGCGGGATCAGCGTTATAATTTGCTTTATGAAAAGCATCAAACTGAGCTTGCTCGCGTACATACACTTTTGCGCTAGTGATCCCTCCTGAAACAACGCCGTCATTAGAGGCAACATTCAACCGGGCATTGACCTTTTCAAACGTATCAACCCCATTATCACTGGATTTAATTTCAACTCCTTCCGCTACTTTAATTTTATGCTGGCCTTGGTCGCCACCATAAACATATTTGCCAGTTGAAGAATCAAGCGAATAGGTTTGGGTGTTATCTTGATAGCCTGAAAATATATACTTACCATCTTCAGTTTTAGCATTCATTAAATCAAGCACACTACTTTGTATAGATTTAATCTCTTCAGCAATACCTTCACGATCGATATCGGTATAAACACCATTACCTGCTTGAATTGCCAATGTATAGGCTTTTTCAAGTGAGCCTTTAATATTTTCAAGCACACTGTCTTGAGTCTTTAATCGACTCGTTAGCATGGTAATGTTTTTACTGTATTGCTCATTCGCTTGTATACGATCGGTATACAGTAACGCCCGTGCTGTTGCCGATGGATCATCTGAAGCTGTAAGCACTCGCTTTTGGGTATTAACTTGCTCTTGTGCTTTATTGACATTTTGCTGATTATTCAAAATCGAATTAACACTGTTTTGATACATCAAATTATTAGATAAACGCATAATTACCTCGCAGCATTAAGTAAAGTGTCAAATATAGAACGGGCTGTTGAAAGCACTTGTGCAGACGCCGCATAAGATTGTTGAAACCGCAATAAATTGGCAGCCTCTTCATCAAGGTTAACTCCCGAGAGTGATTCATACCAGGCTTCAGACTGTTGAGCTAATGCCTCAAAAGCAGCACCATTGGTCTTCGCTTGATTGGTAACAACACCAATATCAGTAACTAACCCTGCATAGGCTTGATTAAATGTTTTATGATTATCAGCCGATGCGGTTGTGGTAACATTTTGCCGCACTAGCTCGCCACTTTGTAACCCAGCTAACATTAAGCCATTGCGGTTATCGTCAAAACCACCTTCATTAAACTCCAGTGTAAAACTATCACCTACCGCTGTGGTGCCTTCAATATCAAAATCAAAACCGTAACTATCATAAGGAGGGCCAGCTTGCTCTAGTAGATTTTTAGCAGGTGGAGTAATCGTAAAAGTCGAGCTGCCGTTATTGTCTGTAATTGTATATTCATTAGCATTAGCGGTTTTCACTATCGTGATATCACCATTTGCTAGATCCGGAGGCGTCGTGGCTGTAAAGCCACCCGAAGTCACACTAGTAACAGTCCCTGCTGATATATTGCCATTACCTGTATTGTTTATATTATCTGCCGTACGAATTGGAGAAGCCAGCGCTAGCGCTTCTGGTCTATCGGTAGCCAGTGTTAAACTCGATGCAGCCTCGGCATTCAGTTTAACTGCAAATTTATCGCCAACATTACCAGTCCCTGTAACGTTTAATTGTAAACCAAAAGATTCCCCACCGGTCATAGTCGATGAATCAATAACGCCAGCAACTATATTGGCGGTTGAGGGAGAGCCTAATGGTTCACCTTTATTATCGACCGGTTGTATTTCTACCGTTGTGCCACTGGTATAAGTAACAATAAAGTCACTGGCAGGAATTTCACTGCCTTTACCTGGTTCTAAGGTAGCCGTTATGCTTGAATTGCCTGTATTGGCTTGATAAGCGTGACCGCCAATCGTTGGGATTGTAAAAATATCACCACCGAGCTCGCCATTACCGTCCATTCCTAAACGGTTTTGTTGATTAAAAGCATCAGCAATCGCAAGCCCCATTTGGCCAAGTTGGTTTTGTGCTGGCACTAAAATGTCATCACGAAATGCTAATAATCCGCCAATTTTACCTTTAAGCTTAGTCACATCAACATCAAGCGGCACAGCTTTGCCGCCATCTATGTCTAAATGTAATTCTTTAAAATTAGGATCAGGATCGCCCGCCATCGAAAATAAATTAAATGCGCCATCTTGCATTACTAATGATTCGCCGGTGCCCATAAATACGAGCTTTTCACCGTTGGGGCCATCAAGTGTCTCTACATCAATTAATTCCGATAACTTACGAATAGCAAGGTCTCTTTCGTTGTACGTGGTGCTTGAGTTTGCCTCGTTACGCGTACCATTTACGGTAGCTATTTGCTTATTCAAGCTGCTAATATTTTGAATTAATGTATTCGCTTCATCAGAAAATATTTCTAACTGATCATTCACGATATTTTTTTGATTAAATACAATGCCTGATAAGCGATCCATTTGATCAATCAAATTTTTTGCATCCGTCATTACGAGCGATCGTGCAACTGAGGATGATGGCTGATTTAAACTTTCCTGCACATTATTGAATAACGAATTCATACTAGTCGATAGACTATTGGATTCTTGAGAAAACAAACTATCAACCCGGCCAGCCTCAGTCACAAATTGGTCGAAAAAGGTTTTATTTGAGGTATCACGATTGAGTTGCTTTTGTGCAAACTCATTTAATAAACGATAGGTTTCTCCACGACCGACTTGGTTATCAATCATGGTCATATGCTCTGTACGCTCGCGTACATAACCTACCGTATTAACATTGGTAATGTTCTTACTGGTGGTTTGCAGTAACTCAGAGCTAGCTCGAACTCCTGAGCTTGCAATGTCAAATAAGTTAAACGACATGTTAATTTACTCCTTGGCGAACCAATGATGTCGCCAATGTCTTAAGCTCTGTGTGGTTTAGCACTTGCTTAATTTTGTCAGCGTAATTGGGGTCAGTGGCATAACCAGCTTTTTGTAATGAATCTAAAAAGGCAGCCGGTTTTGCGGTATTTTGTAGCGCTTCTTGGTAACGTGGGTTTTCTATCAAAAACTGCACAAAGTCATTCACACTCTCTTTAATAGAATCATATGCACGAAAACTAGCTTGTTTTTTAACTGGTGTGCCTTGCTCAAATTCAAGCGTCATTTTGTTGGCTTTCTCACCTTGCCAGCTTTTATCTGATTTAATATTGAATAAATTAAAGCTGCTATTACCATCACTTTTATTAATGATATGTTTCCCCCAGCCAGTCTCAAGAGCTGCTTGTGCAACCATCACAGCGGGGTTCAAACCAATTTTCTCAGCAGCTGTTTTGGCATGTTCCCAAACACTACTGATAAAATCTTCTGCATTTTCAAACTGAGGTTTTTGCGCTGTTGATGAGCTGCTATTGACAGCCTGAGTGTCAGCCGCCTTATCAGCATTCTTGCTGGTTGCACGTTGATCACTGGTAAAATCATCGACGGTGCGCAGCACTGAACTAGGGGTAAATTTTTTCCCGTCAGGAGAGAGTTGTTGCACTATGAGATCGGCTAAGCCCAATGAACCTTTTGAAGATAAATCAACCGATAACTGTTGATCATGCATTTCTTCAAAAAACTTTACTCCACTGGAGTTAAAAGGGCTGTCTTCGTCTTCAAACGCTTCGTTTGCTTTACGCATACTTTTTAAAAGCATTTGCGTAAAAATAGATTCAAATTGTGCCGCTGCTTTTTTTAGCGCTTCTTTTGATGCTTCAGGCGAGGCACCACTTTTTAAGGCATCTTGACGTAATGTATTGAGATTGCCTAAATCAAAGAAGTTTTGTTTATCGAGATGATTAGTATCCATCAGCAATTTGACACAGTGATTAATAATAGTATTAACAATGCAATAATTAAGCCAATGCGAGTTTGCGAGTTTGCGAGTTTGCGAGTTTGCGAGTTTGCGAGTTTGCGAGTTTGCGAAAGTATAAAAGCGTTGATTAATTATGCAAGTCAAGGCCCCCTAAATGCAAGTTAACGCAAACTTAGGGGGTCAATATGGTTTAAATAACCACGAGTTGACCGCTAATGGCACCCGCTTCTTTTAATGCTTCTAGTATCGCCATTAAGTCACCAGGCGCTGCTCCAACTTCGTTAATTGCGCGCACTAAATCGTCAAGGCTAACACCGGGGTTAAATACAAAGGCCCGAGAATCATCTTCGTTAACATCAATAATACTTTGATTAGTAACGGCAGTTTCCCCTTCACTTAATGCGTTAGGCTGCGATACATTTTGCTGTTCTGCGATCGTAACGGTAAGACCACCATGGGTAATTGCCGCCGCTTGTAACCGCACGTTTTTGCCGATCACTATGGTGCCAGTGCGTGAATTTACAATAATTTTTGCCGAAGTATCGGCAGGTTTAAACTCTAAGTTTTCAAGCGTAGACAAATAAGCAACACGCTGCGACGCATCACGCGGGGCAATAACACGAATTGAAGCGGCATCAAGGGCATGTGCACTGTCTGGGCCGATAAGCTCATTAATGGTTTGCTCCAAACGTTTAGCAGTAGTGAAATCAGGACGATTTAAATTAAAAGTTATGTAATCACCTTGCATAAAAGGACTTTTAATTGCCCGTTCAACCGTTGCGCCATTTGGAATACGTCCTACCGTGGGCGTGTTCATTACGATCTTACTACCATCAGCTCCTTCGACACCTAACCCGCCAACAATTAGACTACCTTGCGCGATAGCATAAGTATTTCCATCAACCCCTTTCAAAAAGGTTTGTAGTAATGTTCCACCACGTAAGCTACCCGCACTACCAATTGACGATACAGTAATATCGATTGTCTGCCCTGGCTTTCTAAATGCAGGTAATTCTGCATGCACAGCAACCGCTGCTACATTTTTGATTTTGGGTTTTAAATTCGATGCCATGGTAATACCAAAACTATTTAGCATGGCTTTAAAACTTTGTTCAGTAAAACGACTTTGCTCACCGGTGCCAGGTAAACCTACTACCAGACCATAACCAACTAACTGGTTTGAGCGAACACCTTCAACCATTGAGACATCCTTGATACGTTCAGCGCTAGCAATAGAATGCCAAGCTAATAAACATATACACAGCAACGCTTTCAAGCTATTCATATCAACATCCTTTAAAAAGGGAACAGAGAGCTAGTGAAGAATCGAGTTAACCATCCTGCCGTTTGAGTCTCTTGCATTTGCCCTTTACCAGAATACTGAATACGCGCATTTGCGATTCTGTTAGAGGTCACAGTATTATCTGCAGTAACATCTTGCGGGCGAACAAGACCTTCCAAACGAATAAATTCTTCGCCGGAGTTTAAAGTCAGCCATTTTTCACCACGGATCACTAAATTACCATTAGGTAATACCCGCATAACATTTACGGAAATATCACCAAATAAACTATTAGATTGATTTGACTTAGTATCACCTTTGAATTTAGCACCGCTGCCCACACCAAACTGAATACTATCGCCACCAATATTAACCGGTAGTCCGCCTAATCCAATGACAGGATCTAAGCTGGCATCACTTTGTTTATCCGTTTCAGTTTTAGCTGCTTTAGATGATTGCGTCGATTCTTGCAGTTTAACTGTAATAATATCTCCGGTGCGTAACGCTTTTTTATCTGAATATAAATCGTTTGATAAATTGCTATCAAACAATGAGCCTGTCGGCACAACTTGCTCTGCAGCAGGCTCTGGGTACATAGGAGCATAGTATGGATCATCTTGAACCACGCTGTGGTTTTGAGTCGTCATACAACCACTCAATATAAATGCACCCGTTAAGACTATAGATAAATTACGCATAACTTTGCTCCGAATTAGTTAAAGTTGCTGACTGATGTAACTCATCATTTCGTCAACCGCTGAAATCACCTTTGAATTCATTTCATAGATACGTTGAGTTTCAATTAGGTTAACTAACTCTTCGGTTACATTTACGTTAGAGGTTTCAAGTGCGCCTTGGACAACAGTGCCTAATCCTTCTAGACCAGGGTTACCTTGTACAGGTGCGCCACTGACGGCCGTTTCGGTATATAAATTTTGGCCTACAGGCTCTAGACCTGATGGATTGATAAAGTCACTGATCGTTAACTGACCAATCACCACATTCTCAGGTTGTCCTTCTATTTTCACAGACACCTCACCATCTTGTGATACGGTAATTGACTTCGCATCATCAGGTACATTCATTTCTGGCTGCACAGGAAAACCTGCACCAGCAGTAACAATACGACCATCCTCATCCGTGGTAAATTGACCATTTCGAGAATAGGCGATATTGCCATCGGGCTGTAAAACTTCAAAAAAACCTGGCCCTGATATCATCCAATCCAATGAGTTTTCAGTGGTTAACATGTTACCTTGAGAAAAGTTCTTCTGATTAGCAACTACTTTGGTACCAGCACCAAGCATCAGACCAGAAGGCATCTCTGTATCTTGTGATGAACGCCCCCCTGGCTGATTAATATTTTGATAAAGCAAATCTTCAAATACAGCACGACTTTTCTTATAACCAACAGTACTGGCATTGGCTAAATTATTTGAGATAACCGAAATATCGGTTTGTTGAGCATCAAGCCCCGTTTTACTTATCCACAATGCAGGATTCATATTAATGTCCTCTCAATAAAGTTAAACAATACGCAGCAATTGAGTTTGACGTTCGTCAATTTCTTCAGCCGTTTTCATTAACTTAACTTGTAATTCAAATTGGCGTTGATGGCTTATCATATCCACCATCTCATGTACCGGATTCACATTTGACATTTCCAAAGTGCCACTCATTACTTTCACATCATTAGAGATGTCACAAAATCCACATATACCATTTTCCAGTAATTCGGGTTTTGGTCGAAATAAGCCATCATTGCCTTTTTCAAGCTCAGAATTATTTGCCTTAATTACCTTCAAACGGTCAACAACTTCTAAAAAGTTAGCCGGCGCACCTTGCGGGCGAACTTGGATTGAACCATCGTCACTAAATTCGACTTTCTCCACTGGCAATGGCAAAATAATCGGTCCACCTTCGCCAATAACTTGACGCCCGTGACTGGTGATCAAAGCGCCATCAGGGGTGATATTCAACGTGCCAACTTTAGTATATGCCTCATTCCCTGAAGCATCTTGCACTGTAAGCCACCCTTTATCGCTCATAGCAATATCAAGATCACGTCCAGTTTCAACAATACCGCCGGAAGTCATATTAGAGCCTGGCCGTTCCTGCATAGTAAAAACACGTGTCGGTAAGCCTTCACCAAAAGCTTGCATTGAGCGCGCTTGCGCGAAGTCAGCTTTAAAGCCTGTGGTATTGGCATTTGCTAAATTATTTGCTTTAAGCTCTAGGCCCCGCAAACTTTGCTTAGCTCCAGACGCTGCAATGTAGACCATCTTGTCCATAACATCGACTCACGTTAAAAATCTATAACATGACAAATGCAAGATAAGTGCCACAATAAAATGACGTAATAAATTACAAAATATAATCAAGCACAAATAAAAAAGGCTGCTAATAAATAGCAGCCTAGGTGTCGGATTGTAAAAAATATTAAAACGAGATTAACGGATCTGCAAAATAGCTTGCTGTAGTGTTGAATTCACTTCGAGTGCACGCGAGTTAGCTTGGAAGTTACGCTGTGCGCTGATCAAATCAACAAGCTCATTGGTTAAGTTCACGTTTGATTGCTCTAATGCTGATGAGCTAATCTTACCAAATGCGCCTGAATTTGCTTCACCCGCTACAGGGTCACCTGAAGTTAAACTTTTCTTCCATGACGTATTGCCTACTTGTTGTAACCCCTGTGAATTGGGAAAACGGACTAACGCAACTTGACCTAGGTAGTTAGAGTCACCATTACTATAAGAAGCAACAATTTTTCCATCAACACCAATGTCTATATTTGCCAACCGTCCCACAGCAGCACCATCTTGAGATAATACTTTATTTTCAAACTTGCCTGCATGCTGGGTCGGGATTTTTGCAGAGGTACCTGCTTCATCACGCCAGTTGATAGTTACATTATTAGGAAAGCTAGCACCATTGCTTAAAAACCCTGTCAAATTAGTGCTATCTAACACAACAGGGTTAAATGTATTGCCTGTATTTGCGGTACCATTGGTGTTAAGTGGTAAGCCGTTCGCATCAAACTGAAATGTTGAAATTGGATTAAATGGTCCAGTAGCGCCTTGCGAGCTTCCATCAGGATTGAATGCTTGACCGTCTAACGTGGCATAGGTTTGCCACTCATTAGCATTACCTGTAACAGCTGCATCCGTTTTCACAAAAAACAATTGCATAGTATGCGGCTCACCTAGCGAATCATAAACATTGGTTGAGGTAGAGTGAGTATATGACCCTGATTGAGTTGGATCAAATGGTGTAATAGTCGGTGTATCTTTGGTCGAATCCAATCGAAATGACGAATATACACTTGAGGTAGCCCGCGGGGAACCTGATGAATCAGGAATTTGAATCGCCCCAGAGGAGGTTAAACTTACTGATGTTGCATCTCCACTAATTTCATCAACAGGAAAGCCTTGTAAGTAATTACCTTGTGCGTCAACGATAAAGTTATCTTTATCTAATTTAAACGCCCCTGCACGAGTGAATGTTTTATCTTGTGAGCCTAACTCATTGCTAAGAGCAAAGTATCCTTCACCTCCTATAGCAAGATCGAGTGAATTTTTAGTGCCTAATGTTGAACCTTGATGAAACTGCTGTGCTACAGATGCTGTTTGTACACCATCACCATTTTTAGTTTTACCCGAAGAAAAAACTGATGATGAATAAACATCGGCAAACTCAGCTCTCGATTCTTTAAAACCGTAGGTATTTACATTAGCGATGTTATTAGCAGTAACATCCAAATCTTTTTGTGCGGCAGCAATGCCAGTTAATGCAATATTAAAACTCATAATTCACCTCTAACCTATAAAATTTAGCCAATAGGCTAAAAAATAAATAAAATTTATCACGCAATTTCTGCGACATCAGACAGCTTAACTGCCCCTTCTTTAGTGTTAATAATAATACCGTTAGCGCCATTAATATTGACGCTATCAATATTTTTATAAGAGGCCATGGGTAAACTAGTAAATTCTTCGCCCATGCTGCCCTCTGCTTTGATATTGTATTCTCCTGGCGGAAGGCTCTCACCGGCTTCATTTTTTCCATCCCAGTTAAAACGTAAGCCACCAGCAGGTTTATCACCTAACTCAATTACTCTCACTAGTTGTCCGGAAGCATCTGTAATACTGAGCCTTAAATCTTTAACGGGACTTTCAACAGCAATCATGCCCGAGACATCACCACTGCTGTTAAGATCTAATGTATCTGATTCAACTAAAGCTTTTTTGCCTACCAGAGTTGATGCTTGCAACGCTGAATTAGAGGTCATTGAAGCAGCCAAAGACTCAAACTTTGAATTTAAATTTGAGATACCTTCTGCCATGGTAAAGTTCGTCATTTGTGCAATCATTTGGTCGTTGTCCGCAGGTTTACTGGGATCTTGAAACGACAGTTGCTGCGTTAATAATGAAAAGAAATCCTCTTGCGTTAATGCATCACTTTTCTTTTCACCAGTCTTTTCGTCAGCCTCTTGTTTACTCGGCCAACGAAGCGAATCTATATAGCTTGATGATGCAGTATTTATGTCGTTACTCATAATCTAACCCTCAATTACCGCTGCCCAAGCAACAGTGTTTTACTTAACATTTGCTTCGCTGCATCAGCAACTTGCACATTGGTTTGATAAGAGCGTGAGGCGGAAATCATATTAGCCATTTCTTCAACGACATTAACGTTAGGTTTGTAGATATAACCATTTTCATCCGCACTGGGGTGATTTGGGTTATATTCAATTTGCAGTGGTTTATTACTCTCTACAATGCCTAGTACTTTAACGCCAACAGACGATCCCTGCGTATTACCAGTTGATTCTGATGCTTTCATCAGTTCAGCTGCAAAAACAGGGTGACGCGCCCGGTAAGTTTTGTCTTGGCTTGAGCTAATGCTATTGGCATTGGAAATATTACTTGCGGTGGTGTTCAAACGCACATTTTGCGCACTCATACCACTACCTGAAATATCAAAAACGTTATATAAACTCATGCTTAGGCTCCTTGACTACCGAGGGCTTTTTTAAGGCCTTTAATTTTACTACTCATAAATTGCAGGCTTGCCTGATACTCTAATGAGTTCTTTGTATACAAGTTTCGTTCCACTTGTATATCAACCGAGTTACCATCACCTGTATCTGCTTGATTTGGCGAACGAAACATTTCACTATTACCGATATAACGACTACCACCTGCAATGTGATTCGGGTTAGTTGTTACCATGTTATTGCCGCCTTGCTGGTGGCTTTTTGCCGCTTTCAATGCTGAGGCAAAGTCGATATCCTTCGCTTTATAGCCCGGCGTATCAGCATTAGCGATATTGGTTGCTAATAACTCAGCACGTTGCGAACGGATCAACATTGCATGAGGATGAACCCCAAATGCTTTATCAAAACTGATAGCCATAACCATCTCCAAAAAATTGACTTAAGATGATTAATGCAAAAGGTGAGCCAACTAGGTTAGTGTTTTATGATGTGTTTAATTTTTGATTTAAAAAGAAAAACGATGTGGAGGCACATCGTTTTATCGTATTCTAGATTCGGCTTTACTACCGATGAGACTTGAGTTACTTGCGTTTTAGCGCGTTATTTACGCTGGTAAGTTATTTCTTTTGATAAATAATACCAGGATTACAGCGTACCATATCAAACTCGTTACTTAACCCTGACATAGACTCTGAAGCACCTAAAAATAAATACCCCTTAGGGTTAAGTGCTTGAGCAAACTGAGCAATAATTTTGGCTTTCACCTCAGGTGCAAAATAAATCAGCACATTACGGCAAAAAATAATATCAAATTTGCCCATTAGTGCGTATGAATCTAATAAATTAAGGTGTCGAAAACTCACTAATTTTTTTATTGAGTCGTTAACTTGCGCCATCCCATTGCCGCTATCTTTGAAGAACTTCTTCCTGCGCTCTACCGACAGCCCTCTAGCTAAAGCAAGAGAGTCATATTCTGCATGTTTACACATATCTAACATAGTATTAGAAATATCGGTGCCGATGATCTGCGCGCCCATTTTTAATACACCCGGCTGCTTAGCTTGAAACTCAGCGACCGACATGGCAATAGAATATGGCTCTTGTCCTGAGGAACTTGCCGCTGACCAAATTTTCAACGGTCGACGCAACTCTTTATGCTCTGGGAATAACTTACTTTGTAATAGTTCAAACGGGTATTGATCCCGAAACCATAAAGTTTCATTGGTCGTCATAGCATCAACAACTGCGGCACGTAACTGCCGCTCATGCGGACTCAGTGTTTTACTGACCAATTGTGACAATGACTCAACATTGAAACGAACCATTAGCGGAGCAAGCCTGCTTTTGACTAAATAAAGCTTATTATCACCCAAAACAATGCCACATTGTTGCTCTAAAAAAGAACGAAACTGATCGTACTCACTTTGTTGTAAATGCTTATTTTCCAAAGTAACACCGCCTTTTCAAATTAGTCACAATGAACCCATTTTTTCACTGCTGTAGCTAACTCATCCGGATTGAACTTAGCAATAAAGTCATCAGCCCCCACTTTTTCAATCATCGCTTGATTGAACACACCACTGAGTGATGTATGCAGAATAACATGTAATGGGGCTAACTTTGGATCTGCTTTTATTTCAGCCGTGAGGGTATAACCGTCCATTTCTGGCATTTCAACATCAGAGATCAATAAACCAACTCGCTCGGTAATATCATGCTTACAGTCAAGTGCAGCAATTTCCCGGAGGCGAATTAATGCTTCTTTCCCGTTTTTAGCAAGCTCAGTCTGCACGCCTAACGGCTCTAGAGCACGTTTGACTTGATTACGAGCAACGGCAGAGTCATCGGCAATAAATACGATGCGCTCACCTAAGTCTTTTTGAATTTCACCATCATTAGCTATTGCTGCACTGACTTCAGTATTTACCGGGCAAATTTCATTTAATATTTTTTCTACATCAAGAATTTCGACTAACTCATTTTCAATTTCTGTCACTGCTGTTAAATACGAATATCTGCCAGCCCCAGACGGTGGCGGCATTATTTTTTCCCAATTCATATTTACAATTCGCTCAACGCCGCCAACCAAAAAACCTTGTACGGAGCGGTTATATTCAGCAATGATAATAAAACTATCTTTAATATTCTCGATCGCAGGGCCACCTACAGCCATTGATAAATCAATAACAGAAATAGTTTGCCCACGTATATGTGCGACACCTCTTACATAGGCATTCGACTTCGGCATGTTTGTTAAAGGAGGGCATTGCAGTACTTCTCTCACTTTAAACACATTAATACCAAAGCGCTGCCGCCCTCTTAGCTTGAATAATAATAATTCAAGACGGTTTTGCCCAACCAATTGAGTACGTTGGTTAACTGAGTCTAAAATGCCTGCCATTTCAATCTCCTGAAGAAAGCGAATAAGAACGGAACAATAATTGCTTTCTTTCTGTAAAGCTACATAACTACACGGGAGCGTCTGTTTATTGACGCTAAATATTTATACCCTGTTTTCAACCATAAGCATAGTCGAAACATTATGAGTTTGTTAAAAAAAAGCCGAAGATACAGTGTTTTTTATTTTCTTGCTAGCTTATGCCTAGTTACTCCACTGTATGCACAAACATATAGCAAAGAACAATTGCAAGAACTTGCTGTATCCCATGTCTATGATCAATTAGACCCTAATACCGCCGATGATAAGGAACTCAATGCTCTAACATTGGATAGTCGGATACCTGATCGTGGCTGCAACAGCGACCTTGCATTTAATATTCCTACTGAGCCGCCATTTAATCGCCAAATAACCGTACAAATAAAATGTGATGACCTCAATGGTTGGAGTCAATATGTTCATGTACGTATGATTGAACTCACCCCTGTGATTATAGCCACTGAAAATTTAAGTCGCGGGGAGGTTATTGAAGCTCATCATTTACGTTTGATTATGAAACCAAAACATTTCGTAAGAGCGCAGTATTTACAAAATCAAGAGCTGCTGATTGGTAGCCGCAGCAAACGTAATATCCGCAGTGGTTACCCTGTTGCATTAAATCAAATCTGTATGGTCTGCAAAGGCGATAATGTCACTATTTTTGCAATAATTCGAGGATTGAAAATAAAAACTTCCGGTTTAGCCCTAGAAGATGGTACTTTAGGAGAGCAGGTAAAGGTTAAAAATGCAAAGTCAGGGAAAGTTTTAAATGCCCGCGTTGATGGTGTTGAGTCTGTGCAGGTAATTATTTAAATTTTCGTATTTGTGCTAAAGTTTCTAACATGGTTGCCGATAACAAGGCATGTGTTGGATAATGTATAGGTTAAAATCATGGTAAGCCAAGTAAATAAAGGTCAGCAACAGGCTAATGTGTTGACCAATGCTAAACAGCAAAAAATTGATTTACAAAATAATAATGCTAATACTGCGCAAGCAACTACGCCAAAAGCGACTGCTGACTCAGTAAGCTTAACGCCACAAGCGCAACAATTAAAATCTTTGCAAGATAAAGCACAGCAATCTTCTGGTTTTGATAGCAACAAAGTGGCTGAGCTAAAAAAAGCAATTACTGAAGGTAAATATCAAATCGATGCTGAAAAGCTAGCTAAAAATATCGCTGCATTTGAGTTTGATGTGTATGGCTGATCACACCAGTTTGATCAGTTCTAAACTTGTTATGCAGCTAAATTGCTTAACATCCCTTGCTGATATCTTAGAAGATGAATTAACCGCTATAGCCTCCCGTCGTGGCGAGGGCCTTAAAGATATCGCGAAACAAAAACTTACCTTTTTAAGTCAAATTCAAACGTTAGATAAAGAACTCAAAGCCTTATTTGCAGGTAATGACGTTGAATCTGACGAAGTAACAAGCTTAACGAGTGATGTGCATAAGCTATTAGAGTCATGTAAAAAGAAGAATGACGTTAATGCTCATGCAGCCCACCATGCACAATTAACAGTAAAACAATTGAAAGACATTTTGATTGGTGTGCCAACCTCTACAACATATGACCAAGATGGTAGTGTTGTTCATGGTAACAGTAAGATCGTCCATAACTTAAAAGCATAATTTGACTCCTACTTTTAGTTTTACAAAATTCCCTTTATTATTTTTCTTTCCCTATTTAAAATTATCTCGAAAGTGATTAAGCGCGGGACAACCCGCGCCTTATATCTTTTGCTTAACAATAATTAACTATCAATTTGATTATTGCCGCTTTCGATTAATTTCTTAATCATTTCCTCTGATTGATTTTGCACATCAAGAGCAGGCTCCGCAGTAGCTTTCTGCTGTGCTGTAAACACCAGACTATTACTCTCACTCACAGGATCGAGTGCGAGCAAGTTATTTTGTTCACTCTCTGCAAGAAGATCTGCAACTGTTAATTGACTCAGTTGTGGTGTTAATTCAGATACCGGAGCAACACTGCTAATTTTACTTAAATCAATACTATCATCGTTTGATGATAATAATTCAGTACTATTATCACTGCCACTGAATTCAGCGCTAGGTTCAACACCTGCAGAACTAACATCCACTCCATTTATCTCAAGGTCCTGACCATTAATATCAACCACTCTTATATTACCGATTGAATCTGTAATGCTAAAGCGAGCATCGCTTAAGCCTGCGCCAAGTAAATCGGCCAAATTTACATCAACAATGCCGATATTCCATGTGCCATTATTTACAACAGCCCCACCATCACTTAATAAGGTGATCCCGAGTGCCAGCGCATTATCAAGCCTTACAATAGCTCCATCTTCAGCATCAGTTTCACCATCAAAACCTGTCACAACTAGGCCTAACAATATACTATTTGTATCTATGTTCGTAAGTGATGGCGGGATAGTATCTATCTCAAGACCTGTCATCGCAGAGGTAGCAGTGGTATTCCCAGCAATATCTGACACTGTTGCACTGACGGTATAACTGCCATCAAGCAGAATATCGTTTGGTGAAATACTCCAACTACCATCGCCTTGCGTAGTAGTTGTTACTGATGTTTGCGCTATACCATTATCAAATATCAGCGTGACTGTGCGCCCTGCTTCACTCGATGTGCCGCTGATTTCAGGTGTCGCATCATTGGTTAATATCAGCCCACTCGTAATGGCAATAGTCGGAGCAACCGTATCAATAACACCTGATTCTTGTACCGTGGTGGCATTACCGTATTCATCCTGCACGGTCACATCCACAGTATAACTACCCGCTGCAAGTGCTGTATTTGGTTCAATTAACCAATTACCGTTACTCGCAGTTGTGGTTGTAACCGTTTGCGTGTTACCTGCCGCATCAGTAAACAATACAGTAACTTGGCTATTTCCAGGTGCACCAGTTACTGTGCCGGTGATCTGAGGTGTTAAATCATTTGTGTCACTGATTACATCAATAGCAATAACAGGACCCGTTAAATCTAATATTAGTGTCGCGGTATTGCTACCTTGATTACCTGCACTATCATTAACCGAGGCGGTAATTGCGACACTCCCTTCAGCCAGTATTTGATTTGATGCAACACTCCATACTCCCCCAGCTTGTACCATAGCAGTAACTGTATCTGTAGTACCTAAGCTATCAACTAGTACTATGGTAACTATTGAACCGACTCCCGCATCAGTGCTACCCGATATTACAGGTGTTGCATCGCCACTAGTACCAGGCTCATTAATAGTCAATACCGGTGCAGTAATATCAACTAAACCGCTAACACTAGCATCTGCTGTTAGCCCTGCTTCAGTGACTGTCGCTGTAACAGTATAAATACCTTCGCTAAGAGCTTGAGTAACTAAGACAATCCACAAACCATCGACTACTGTTGTATTATAAGTTTGTGTCTGGGCCGCGCTATCCGTTACTGTAACAACGACTGCACTGCCATCGACAGCGTCACTACTGCCACTGAAATTGGGAGTTGTGTCATTGGTATCTGCAGGAGCAACAATTGCAATGCTTGGTGCACTGGTATTCAATAATCCAGTTACCGACGTTGAGGTTGTTGAATTACCCGCTAAATCAGTAATACTTGCAGCGACTGTGATAGTGCCGTCAACCAGTGAATCTGTAACATTAATTGACCAACTGCCATCGGCTTGTACTTGCGTCGTATAAGTATAACTGGAATTATTATCGGTAACTGTGACGCTCAATTGCGTACCTGCAGGCTCATTAGTTAAACCACTGAGTTGAGGGGTGGCTACATTTATAGTCCCTATAGAATCAACCGAAATAGTTGGCGCACTGGTATCGATCACAGCTGTTGTTGAAGCTGTTGTAGTCAGGGCCGCACTATCTGTCACTGACGCTGTTGCTGTGAATGTGCCATCAGGTAAAGCTGCTGCCGTGGCTTGCCAATTACCATTACTATCTATAGTAGCAATTAAATTTTGAGTATTACCATTACTATCCACCACAGTAATAGAAACTGTGCTTCCTTGTGGCTCATTTGAATTACCACTTATGGTTGGCGTACTATCATTAGATAATGATAATGGCGCTATAGTTAACTCTGGTGCTTCTGTATCTATACTTAGGTTCGCTGTTTGATTGATACTGTTACCTGCACTGTCACTCACAGTCGCATTAATATTATAATCGCCATCAGTAAGAGTCGTTGTAGTGACTTGCCATAAGCCAGATCCATTTACTAAAGTTGTTAGTGTTTGGCCATCAATGGTTACGGTTACCGTTGCTCCTAACTCATTACTTGTACCGCTAATCGTTGGAGTCGCATCACTGGTAATTGATAAAGGATTTATAGTGAGTGTTGGCGCGGTAGTATCAATTACACCACTGGCCGTCTGCTCAGTTAGGTTGCCGACTCCATCGCGCACACTCGCTTGAACCGTATATTGTCCATCACCTAAGTCTTGCGGTACATTAACTGACCAACTGCCATTCGCTTGCACTGTCGCGCTAAAGGTTTGTGTTGCAACTCCTTGACCAGTTACCACCAATGTTACTTGCGCTCCCTCACCTAAATCAGTGGTTCCGCTAATAGTTGGGGTGCTATCCATCGTCAATGCAGGGGTAGATAACGTTAGTTCAGGCGCCGTATTATCAAAATCCAAAGTACTAATAGTCGTGGTATTGCCAGCCGCATCGGTTGCCGAGGCTTCAACGTAAGCTAGTGTCAGTAATGATACCGATAAATTCAATACGCTCCAATCACCGTTCGCATCAACCGTTGCAGTGTAAGGTAAACCAACAGCGCCTCCCACTAAATGGTTTGTAATGGTAACAACACTGCCTTCAGGTAAATCTGATGTGCCAGATAAGGAAACCAAACTGCCTAGAAGGAAAGAAGGGACAATCGTAAGTGCAGGTGGTGTAATATCGACTTCACCGCCCGTTTTACTGTCTTCTCCTTGATTACCCGCCATATCAGTGATTGTTGCTTTTACGGAATAAACACCTTCAGCTAACGCGGTATTTGCAGCTGCTTGCCAATCACCTTGAGCATCCGTAGTAACTGTTACAACCTGTTCAGTACCACTTGCGTCAGTAAAGGTCACCTCAACAGTGGCATTCGCTTCATCAGATGTCCCACTAATAAGTGGCGTTGTGTCTTGTGTTAATATCAAACTACTTTGATCAATTGTGATCTCAGGGTCAATACTATCTATAACAGCATTAGCGGTTAGTTGCCCTACATTACCCGCAGTATCGGTGACCACAGCAGTGACTGAGTAAGCGCCTTCCGCAAGTGCTTGGGAAGCTTCGACTTGCCATGTTAAATCTGCTGCGAGTGTTGTATTGATGGTATGACTAGCCCCTTGTGCGTCAGTAAAAGTAACAGCAACGGTGTTGCCAGCAACAGCCCCCACAGCTCCCCCTGAAACAATTGGGGTTTTATCTGCGGTGCTGCTTAATGGATCAATCAACACTGTTGGTGGAGTTAAATCTATTTCACCTGTTGTTTGAGCCAAATTGCTATTCCCAGCAATGTCAGTGATAGTTGCAGCAATGCTATAACTTCCTTCTGCAAGCGCACTTCCAAGCGCTACAGACCATGTACCATTTGCTTTAACTGTTGCCTGCACAGATTGCTCTGTGCCAGTACTATCAGTGATCAATAATTCAACTACAGTGCCTTGCGCAGCATCTGATGTGCCACTAATTAATGGTGTTGTATCATTTGTAATACTAGGCGAATTGACAGCCAATGTTGGTGCGGTTAAGTCTATTGCTAGGCTAGTACTTGACGAGCCAGTTAAACCGTCCTCGCTGACAACTGCATTCACAGTATAGCTGCCTTCAACAAGTGCATTACTGACATCAATAGTCCATTGCCCAGCCAAAGCTTGAGTAGTCAATGTTTGCACAACAATGCCCGAGGCAATAATTTCAATCGTTACATTCGTACCATCTCTGGCATCGGTGGTACCAGAGATAGTTGGTGTTGTATCCATCGTTGCTTGTAAACTCGCAATCGAGATAGTCGGCGCATTAGTATCCAATGTTGCGTTACTTGAAGCCGATGCTTGATTGCCAGCAGTGTCACTCACATTAGCCGTAATAGTAATTGCGCCATCGTTTAATGCATCAATAACTTGAACTGACCAGCTGCCATCTGCTTGTACAACAGCAGTTAGTTGATAACTGTTTGAGTCATCATTGACATTCACTGTTACCGTGGCGCCTATTTCATCACTACTCCCTGAAATCATCGGTGTACTATCATTAAATGTGCCTAGTCCGTTCAAGGTTAAACTAGGATCTAATGTATCAACCGTGCCATTACCTTGAACTGTGCCTATATTGTTAGCGGCATCAGTAATAGTAGCCGTAACAATGTAGTCACCATCAGCAATATCAGCGGTTGGAGTTGCTGAATAACTGCCATCGGCTTGCACTAGTGCTGTAAATTGCTGAGTGTCACCGTTTGCATCAACCAACACGATAGCCACTTCAGTTCCCTGCGGCTCTGTTGACGTACCAGAAATTGTTGGCGTCGCATCGTTGCCCACTCCAAGGGCTGTGATTGTAAGCACTGGTGTCGTGCTATCTATGGTCAGTGTCGCAGATGCCGTTTGTTGATTACCTGCATCATCGGTGATCGTTACATCAACCGTGTAATCACCATCAGTCAATGCACTTGGTAGCGTTACTTGCCAAGTGCCATTACTTGCCACTGTCGCTTGCAACGTTTGTCCTGCAATTGTGACCGATACATCTCCGCCTATTTCATTACTGCTGCCAGTTATTGTTGGGGCAGTATTTGCTGTTGGCGCTAAATTATCGATAAATAAACTTGGCGCCACACTATCAATCACTCCAGTCGTTTGCTCAGTAGTCAAATTACCAACCCCATCGCGCACAGAGGCAGTAACGGTATAGGTTCCCTGTGCAATAGCTTGCGGCACAGATACTGACCAGGTTTGATCAGCCTGTACCACTGCGGTAAATGTTTGGCTGACATTATCACTATCAACCACTGTCAAATTAATCACAGTGCCTTGACCCATATCCGTATCACCTGAAATAACTGGCGTTGTGTCGTTGCTCAACGCGTCAACACTGACCGTTAAATCAGGTGCTACGTTATCAAAATCGAGTGTGCTGACCGTACTAATATTTCCTGCTGCATCAGTTGCGCTGGCAGTAACATAGGCAAGGTTAAGTAATGGCACCGTTAAGTTAAGTAATTGCCAATTACCATCAGTATCTGTAGTTGCCGTATAACTTGCACCAATTAACCCTCCCACTAAATGTTCCGTGATAGTGATGGTGCTTCCCGCTGGTAAGTCTGAATCACCTGATAGCGATACTAAATTGCCAAGTAAGAAGGAAGGTATAATTCTCAGTTCTGGGGCGATGGTATCCACCACGCCGTTGTCACTGGCGCTGGCTGTATTGCCTGCATCGTCGGTGATACTGGCAGTCACTGTGTATGCACCATCAACCAGCGGTTGCGTGGCCTCGGCACTCCAATTACCACTGGCATTGGTTTGCACTGTCACGGTATGGCTGCCATTAGCATCCGTAAAGGTAATCGCAATGTCACTGCTGGCTAGATCCGATGTGCCTGTCACCACTGGCGTATTGTCATTCGTCAATGCCGGTGCATCGATGGTAACGCTTGGCGCGGTTGTATCTATCACCCCAGTTTCGCTATCGGTGCCGGTATTGCCTGCGGAGTCTGTCACACTGACATTGACTGTGTACTCGCCTTCGATAATCGCATTACTGGCCTCCACGGACCAATTACCTGCGCCATCCGTTGTTGCTGTCGCACTTTGTACTGCGCCATTGGCCGCGATGATTGTAACGTTCACTTGCGTACCCGCTGGCACCCCACTGCTTTGGCCACTGATGAGCGGAGTAACATCACTGCTATCTGCCAGCGCATTCACGCTAATAACCGGCGCGGTGACATCAACTAACCCGTTCACACTCGCACTGGCTGGGTTCCCCGCTTGATCTGATACACTTGCAGTAACCGTATAAGTGCCTTCTGCTAATGCATCCAGCGCCGGCACTGACCATGTGCCTGATGGTGTCATTTGCGTAGTGACTGTGTGTGAATTACCCGCGGCATCATTAAACACCAGCGTAACTATGCTGCCCTGTGGCGCACTGGCGGTGCCACTGATGGTAGGCGTGGTATCGTTACTGTCGGCTGGCGGATTAATACTGATATCCGGCATGGTGGTATCAATGATCCCAGTGACGCTGGCGGTGCCTTGATTACCCACGCCATCTTCAACGGTGGCGGTAACACTAAAGTCACCCTCCGCTAAATCACTGCTGGCCGTGACACTCCATGTGCCGCCAGTTACGGTGGTTTGAACTGTCTCTGCGGGGTTTATTCCATCATTTATCACTACAGTGACAACACTGCCATCTGGCGCATCACTGCTGCCGTTAATGGTCGGTGTAGTGTCGTTGGTTTCACCTATCGCGTTGATGGTAATACTCGGCGCTAAGGTGTTAAGTGTAAAGGTATCAGTGGCACTGTTGCTGTTGCCCGCTGCATCACTGACACTCGCAACTACCGTGTAATCATCATCGCCGAGGACTGGCGAGGTGACCGCCCACTCACCACTGGCATTAACCGTTGCACTGAGTGCGGTAACCGTTCCACCGCTGTCGGTAACGGTGAGGGTTATCACTGTCCCTTGTGGCTCTGACGAGGTGCCACTGAGTGTCGGCGTATCATCATTAATGGCTCCGAGGCTATTGATACTGATCAACGGATCTAAGGTATCCACACTGCCAGTGCCGGTGTCACTGCCGGTATTGCCTGCCGCATCGGTAATACTGGCGGTTACTGTATAACTGCCATCCGGTAAGCTTGGTGCTGTTACTTGCCATGAACCATCAGCGAGGACGGTGGCACTTAATCCATAACTATCGCCATTGACATCCACGATACTGATGCTAACAACGGTGCCCGTAGGCTCGGTTGAGGTACCCGTAATCGTTGGTGTCGCATTGTTTCCAAGGCCATTATCATTAACCATAACAACAGGCACTGAGGTATCAATAGTGCCCGTTAAGTTGACTTGCGTGCTATTTCCAGCCGCATCCAGGATGGTCGTCTCAACGCTGTAATCGCCCTCGCTCAAGCCATTTGGTACTTCCACAGACCATTGACCATTGCTTTGTACTGTCGCGCTTAGGGTTTGTTCGACCCCGTTAGCATCGGTAACCACTAAGGTCACTGTGCCACCGATTTCATTGCTGGTGCCACTGAATACCGGGGTGACGTCACTGCCAGCACCGACACCTTGTACAGTGAGACTCGGCGAGGTGGTATCAATCACACCACTAACCGAGTCGGTGGTTTCGTTGCCAACACCATCAAGGACACTGACATCAACACTAAACGCACCATCAGGCAGTGGGGTTGTCGGGCTAATTACCCAATCACCATTGGCATCCACGGTGGCGCTGAGGGTTTCGCTGTTGCCATCTTTATCGGTAACAACCACCGTCACTGCAGCCCCTTGACCCGCATCAGTGGTCCCACTAATGGCTGGGGTGTTGTCATTGCTCAATGTATCGACGCTCACCGTGAGCGTCGGTGGCGTACCATCAAAATCAGTCGAAGTGATCGTGCGCACATTACCTGCTTCATCACTGGCACTGGCGGTGATCGAACTAAGTGTTAGCAGCGGAATACTCAACCCAACTAATGACCAATTACCTGCTGCGTCGGTGGTCGCGGTATAGTTTATCACCCCGCCACCAAGTAGGTTTTGAGTAACCGTAACTGTGCTTCCAGCAGGTAAATCGGAGGTACCATTAAGGGACACTAACTGTCCTAATAGGAAGGTGGGCACAAACGCAAGCTCTGGCGGAATTGTATCAACCACGCCATTGTCACTGGCGTTGCCGGTATTACCTGCGGCATCAGTGAGACTGGCAGTCACGGTGTACGCACCATCGATAAGCGGCTGCGTGGCTTCTGCACTCCAATTACCGCTAGCATTGGTTTGTACTGTCACCGTATGGCTGCCATTGCCATCCGTAAAGGTAATCGCAATGTCACTATTGGCTAGATCCGATGTCCCTGTAACCAGCGGCGTATTGTCGTTGGTCAACGCCGGTGCATCGATAGTGACGCTCGGCGCTGTTGTGTCTATCACCCCAGTTTCGCTATCGGTGCCGGTATTGCCTGCGGAGTCTGTCACACTGACATTCACTGTGTACTCGCCTTCGACGAGCGCGTTACTGACCTCCACCGACCAATTTCCTGCGCCATCCGTTAGGGCTGTCGCGCTTTGTACTGCGCCATTTGCAGCGATGATTTCAATCGTTACTTGTGTGCCTGCTGGCACACCACTACTTTGGCCACTAATAAGGGGGGTCACATCACTGCTGTCTGCCAGTGCATCCACACTGAGCATTGGAGCCGTTACATCAATCACCCCGGTGACACTGGCGCTGGCTGGATTGCCCGCTTGATCTGAGACACTCGCAGTGACTGTGTATTCGCCTTCAGCCAATACCTCCAGCGCAGGCACTGACCAGGTGCCTGATGGTGTCATTTGCGTGGTGACTGTGTGTGAGTTGCCTGCCGCATCATTAAATACTAAGGTGACAATGCTGCCTTGTGGCGCACTGGCCGTGCCGCTGATAGTAGGCGTGGTGTCATTCGTGTCGGCTGGCGGATTAATGCTGATATCCGGCATGGTGGTGTCGATAATCCCAGTAACTGTGGCCGTGCCTTGATTACCCACGGCATCTTCAACGGTGGCGGTCACCGTAAAGTCACCCTCCGCTAAATCACTACTGGCCGTGACACTCCACGTGCCGCCGGTTACGGTGGTTTGAATAGTCTCTGCTGGATTAATTCCATCATTTATCACCACAGTGACAACACTGCCATCTGGCGCATCACTGCTGCCGTTAATGGTCGGTGTGGTGTCATTGGTTTCACCAATCGCATTGATGGTAATACTTGGCGCTAAGGTATTGAGTGTGAAGGTATCGGTGGCACTGTTGCTATTGCCCGCCGCATCACTGACGCTCGCAACCACCGTATAATCATCATCGGCTAAAACTGGGGCGGTAACGGCCCAGTCACCATTGACATCAACCGTGGCACTGAGTGTGGTAACTGTCCCACCGCTGTCGGTGACAGTGAGGTTTATCACCGTTCCTTGTGGCTCTGATGAGGTGCCACTGAGCGTTGGCGTGTCATCATTAATTGCACCCAAGTTATTAATGCTGATCAACGGATCTAAGGTATCCACACTGCCAGTGCCGGTGTCACTGCCGGTATTGCCTGCCGCATCGGTAATACTGGCGGTCACTGTATAACTGCCATCCGGTAAGCTTGGTGCTGTTACTTGCCATGAACCATCAGCGAGGACGGTGGCACTTAATCCATAACTATCGCCATTGACATCCACGATACTGATGCTGACAACGGTGCCCGCCGGCTCGGTTGAGGTACCCGTAATCGTTGGTGTCGCATTGTTTCCAAGGCCATTATCATTAACCATAACAACAGGCACTGAGGTATCAATATTGCCTGTTAAGGCCACTTGAGTATCATTTCCCGCCGCATCGGTAATGACGGCATTGACGGTGTAATCGCCCTCGCTCAGGCCGTTCGGTACTTCGACTGACCATTGACCATTGCTTTGTACTGTCGCGCTCAGGGTTTGTTCAACCCCGTTGGCATCGGTGACCACTAAGGTCACTGTGCCACCGATTTCATTGCTGGTGCCACTGAATACCGGGGTGACGTCACTGCCATCACCCACGCCTTGCACTGTAAGACTCGGCGCGGTGGTATCAATCACACCACTAATTGAGTCGGTGGTTTCGTTGCCAACACCATCAAGGACACTGACATCAACACTAAACGCACCATCAGGCAGCGGGGTTGTCGGGCTAATTACCCAATCACCATTGGCATCCACGGTGGCCGTGAGTGTTTGCGTGTTGCCATCTTTATCAGTAACAACCACCGTCACTGCAGTCCCTTGACCCGCATCAGTGGTCCCACTAATGGCTGGGGTGTTGTCATTGCTCAATGTATCGACGCTCACCGTGAGCGTCGGTGGCGTACCATCAAAATCAGTCGAAGTGATCGTGCGCACATTACCTGCTTCATCACTGGCACTGGCGGTGATCGAACTAAGTGTTAGCAGCGGAATACTCAACCCAACTAATGACCAATTACCTGCTGCGTCGGTGGTCGCGGTATAGTTTATCACCCCGCCACCAAGTAGGTTTTGAGTAACCGTAACTGTGCTTCCAGCAGGTAAATCGGAGGTACCATTAAGGGACACTAACTGTCCTAATAGGAAGGTGGGCACAAACGCAAGCTCTGGCGGAATTGTATCAACCACGCCATTGTCACTGGCGTTGCCGGTATTACCTGCGGCATCAGTGAGACTGGCAGTCACGGTGTACGCACCATCGATAAGCGGCTGCGTGGCTTCTGCACTCCAATTACCGCTAGCATTGGTTTGTACTGTCACCGTATGGCTGCCATTGCCATCCGTAAAGGTAATCGCAATGTCACTATTGGCTAGATCCGATGTCCCTGTGACCAGCGGCGTATTGTCGTTGGTCAATGCCGGTGCATCGATAGTGACAATCGGCGCTGTTGTGTCTATCACCCCACCATTTTCTGTGTCACTGGCGGTATTGCCGGCGGCATCGGTGACACTAGCATCAACAACAAAAGCGCCTTCTGCAAGCGGGGTCGGTACATCCACCGACCAACTGCCATCAGCCAACACAGTGGCAGTTAAGGTTTGTATATCGCCATTGGCATCGGTGACCGTAATGCTCACCAGCCCGCCAATTTCATCACTGCTACCGGTGATGGTTGGGGTGCTGTCGTTCGTCGCAGCCAACGGATCAATATCAAAGGTTGGCGCAAGAGTATCGATCACTCCGCCATTTTCTGTGTCGCTAGCGGTATTGCCGGCGGCATCGGTGACGCTGGCATCAACAACAAAAGCACCTTCTGCAAGCGGGGTCGGTACATCCACCGACCAACTGCCATCTGCAAGTACTGTCGCCGTTAAGGTTTGTATATCACCATTGGCATCGGTGACTGTAATGCTCACCAACCCACCTATTTCATCACTGCTGCCAGTGATGGTAGGCGTGCTGTCGTTGCTATCAGCCAACGGGTTGATATCAACCGTCGGTGCAAGAGTATCGATCACCCCACCATTTTCTGTGTCACTGGCGGTATTGCCGGCGGCATCGGTGACACTAGCATCCACTTGGAATGCGCCTTCTGCAAGTGGGATCGGTACATCCACCGACCACGTACCATCAGCCAGTACCGTCGCAGTTAAAGTTTGCACCGTGCCGTTAGCATCTGTCACAGTGATACTTACCAGTCCACCAATTTCATCACTACTACCAGTAATGGTAGGCGTGCTATCGCTCGTTGCAGCAAGCGGATCAATATCAAAGCTTGGCGCTTGAGTGTCAATTACTCCGCCGTTTTCAGTATCAGACGCGGTATTACCTGCCGCATCAGTGACGCTGGCATCCACTTGGAATGCGCCCTCTGCAAGCGGCGTCGGTATATCCACCGACCACGTACCATCTGCCAGTACCGTCGCGATTAAGGTTTGTACTGCCCCCGTCGCATCAGTGACGATGACACTGACGAGACCACCAATTTCATCACTGCTACCAGTGATGGTGGGCGTGGTATCGTTCGTTGCAGCAAGTGGATCAATATCAAAAGTAGGCGCTTGGGTGTCAATTACTCCGCCGTTTTCAGTATCAGACGCGGTATTACCTGCCGCATCAGTGACACTAGCATCAACAACAAAAGCGCCTTCTGCAAGCGGGGTCGGTACATCCACCGACCAACTGCCATCAGCCAACACAGTGGCAGTTAAGGTTTGTATATCGCCATTGGCATCGGTGACCGTAATGCTCACCAGCCCGCCAATTTCATCACTGCTACCGGTGATGGTTGGGGTGCTGTCGTTCGTCGCAGCCAACGGATCAATATCAAAAGTAGGCGCTTGAGTGTCAATTACTCCGCCGTTTTCAGTATCAGACGCGGTATTACCTGCCGCATCAGTGACACTGCCATCCACTTGGAATGTGCCCTCTGCAAGTGGGGTCGGTACATCCACCGACCACGTACCATCTGCCAGTACCGTCGCGGTTAAGGTTTGCACAGCGCCAGTGGCATCAGTGACAATCACGCTGACGAGACCGCCAATTTCATCACTGCTACCAGTGATGGTAGGCGTGCTGTCGCTCGTTGCAGCAAGCGGATCAATATCAAAAGTAGGCGCTTGGGTGTCAATTACTCCACCGTTTTCAGTGTCGCTGGCGGTATTACCTGCCACATCGGTCACGCTGGCATCCACTTGGAATGCGCCCTCTGCAAGTGGTGTCGGTATATCTACCGACCACGTACCATCTGCCAGTACCGTCGCAGTTAAAGTTTGCACCGCACCGTTTGCATCTGTCACGGTGATACTTACCAGTCCACCAATTTCATCACTGCTACCAGTGATGGTTGGCGTGGTGTCGTTGGTTACAGACAACGGATCAATATCAAAAGTCGGTGCAAGTGTGTCAATGATCCCCGTTGCCTGAGCATCACTTGTTAAGCCATTTACAGTGATACTTGCATTAACCGTAAATTCACCTTCGGCAAGCGCATCTTGTGCATCTACACTCCACACACCTGCTATGACGGTTGTGTTCAGAGTTTGGCTATTATTATTACTATCAGTAATTACCACGGTGATAAGTGTACCGTCAGGGGCATCAGACGTACCACTAATGGTTGGTGTTACATCATTGCCATCAGCAACCGTATCGATACTAATACTTGGTGCGTTACCATTTAAAATAAAGGTATCAGAGGCCGTTGCTTGATTACCTGCAGTATCCGTTATGCTCGCATCGACATTAATGGCGCCGTTTTGTAATGCAATAGGTACTTCTACTGACCAACTGCCATCGGTATTTACTATCGCGGTTAAGTTTTGTGAATTTACACCATCGGTAACAACTAAGCTCACAACACTGCCCGCTGGTTCATCAGTTTGACCACTAATGATCGGCGTACTATCGCTAACTGTATCTAAATTATCAATCGTTAATATGGGAGCGGTAGTGTCAATTATACCCGTTGCATTATCAGACACGATATTGCCTAAGCTGTCTGTTAATGTGGCATTAACGCTAAATCCACCCTCAACTAATGCAATTGTTGGTGTAACACTCCAATCACCATTATTGTCTACTTGTGTCGTTAATAATTGCGTTTGACCATCAAAACCAGTTATCAACACACTGACAGTATCACCTGCAACAGCATTAAGACTAGTTCCTGAAATGCTTGGAGTCGTGTCGTTTGTTTCTCCAATCACATCAATTGTCACTGATAGTAAACTCGAATCAATAAGACCGGTTTGAGTATCTGAAGCTTGATTGCCAGCATTATCTGTCACTGATGCAGTAACGCTATAGCTCCCTTGCGCGAGTGCGCTGTCAACTTCGATAGCAAAACCTCCATCGGCAAGCACGCTGGTCATTAATGTTTGTTGCACACCATTTGCATCGGTTACAACAATAGTAACCATAGTACCAACTGCCACACCGCTGACTTGACCCGAAATAACCGGCGTATCATCAGCCGTATTTGCCAATGGCTCTAAATTAATAGTCGGTGCAGTAAGATCAATTAGGCCTTGCGCAACATCAGTTGCTTGATTACCCGCGGTATCTGTTACTGACGCAGTAATAGAAAACTCACCTTCGGAAATTGCTTGGTTAGTGCCAACTTGCCAACTACCATCAGCATTCACTGTAGTGGTTACAGTTTGCACTGTGCCTGCACTATCAACCAAAATCACAGTAACTAAAGTACCTGCTTCAACACCCGAGACTACACCTGAGATAATCGGAGTCACATCATTAGAATCAGCAAATGAGTCAATACTGATGGTCGGAGCAGTCAAATCAATTAGCCCTGTTTCGGTATCTTGGGCTGTGTTTCCTGCTGTATCTTGCGTTGTGGCTGTCACCGTATATGGCCCTTCGGCTAAAGCACTGGCCACTGCTATGCTCCAAACTCCACTGGCATTTATTTGTGTGATAACCGTTTGTTGCTGACCGTTACTATCTACAATGGTGACTGTTACTTGGCTTCCGGCAGCCAACCCTTGGGTAATACCTGAAATCGTCGGTTGTTGATCATTACTATCTACTAATGGATCGATATTGATCAGTGGGGCAGTTAAATCTATAGTACCCACTGCCGACGCTGAGCTGCTATTACCAGCTGGATCCGAAACGGTGGCTTGTACTGTATAATCGCCCTCCACCAATGCATTAATAACGTCAACTTGCCAATTGCCATTGCCGTCGGTTGTAGCCGTCAGCGTTTGCTGTTGCCCATCACTGCCTGTAACTAACAGAGTCACTGTTGTACCTGGCGGCACATCTAATACTGAGCCTGATATTAATGGTGTTGTGTCATTGCTATCGTTCAATTGATCAATCGAGATGACTGGACTGGTTAAATCTACTACACCAGCTGCACTATCTTCGGCTTGATTACCAGCGCTATCAGCGACGCTGGCTGTCACTGTAAATTGACCTTCAGCCAGTGCATCAACAACCTCTACAGACCAACTGCCATCAGCTGTAACCGAAGCAGTTAAAGCTTGCGCAACGCCGTCACTAGCTACAACGGTTATTGATACAAGCGTACCCGTAGCTACACCATTTACCGACCCCGTCAATGTAGGAGTCACGTCATTGGTATCAGCAATTGCATCAATCACAATTACTGGCGCGGTTAGATCTATAATGGCTGTAGTTTGTGCATTACCTTGGTTACCAGCTTCATCAACCGCATTTGCTTGAACACCATAAGGACCTTCAGCCAAAGCTGCGGTGGTAACACTCCAATTACCTTGCTCATCAATTTGCGTCACAAACGTTTGCACTTGCCCACTGCTATCAGTCACCGTAAGCGTTACATCATCACCGGCCACCAGCCCGACTACGGAGCCTGTAATTACTACCACTGGCGATGTCGAATCAGCAAGTGTATCAATACTCACAAGCGGTGCTGTGGTATCAATATCGGCAGCAATGTTATCTGAAATTGGATTGCCATCTGGGCCTGTTGCTGTAACTTCAACAACAATTGGGCCATCTGGTAATGGTTCTAATTCCGGAGAGGTGAAGGTGCCGTCAGGTTGCACAACAACATCAATCGTTTGTACATTACCCAAAGCATCGGTGATTGTAATTAATACTGTTTGACCCACTAAATTAGTCGATGCACCTGAAATAATCGGTTGCGGGTTATTAATTAAGCCAATGTCATTTAACTCTAAACTACCAATTAACGCGGTTTCGGGCACCACCCCATCGGTCGTATCACGAAGAGAAAAAATGCCATCATTGTTAGCTGTAAAACTATCATCAAAAGATAAACTACTTGGATCAATACCCTCAGCGATACGTGCAAGTTCCACAAAGGAAGTACCTCCACCAGAACCTGTTGCAGCATTACCACCAGCGGCAGTTGCTTCTAATGTATCCAGTAAATCACCACCACTTTCAAGGGCACTCAAAAAATCACTGACATCTTCACTTAAAGGAGAGGAGGATGCCTCATCTGCAGTATTCGGTTGGTTTAAGCTAGCAATGGCATCATCAATACTATCATCAAAAATTGTTGTTTCTGAGCTATCGCGGGTCGTTTCGGCAACAAGGTCGGGGGTGATTCTTACCCGTTGATTGGCAGGAATAGACAGAGACATACCTTTGATATCGATCATAACCGAGGAGTTCTCAGCAGTGATAATAACATCACCAACCGTCAGCGCGTCCCCCAACGATAATGCCCGAATTGAACCATCTTCTAAAACAATCCCAGCTGAGCCTTGAATGTCTATGATCAGTAATTGATTTGCGTCCATTTTGCTGCCTTTAATCAAGAGTTATACCTTTGTATTACTCAAATTTAGGACATCACAGCCAAAAGGATACTGGACTAAAGTACAGGTTTTGAATTTTTAAAATTGTATTAAAAGATTAAAAAACTGGTAGAAATTAATTTTTGTGCTTTATCAAAGTTCTATTTGCACAAATTGATTTCGTTGTCTAAAACTAAATTTAATTGCCCATAAATTTGGATCTAAGAGGACGAAATGGCTAAGAAAACTAACTTTACCGGTACTAGATTTACAACTCTAATTGGTTTGGTTTTAGCTGCAAATGGATTTACCCCCAATCTTTATGCAGAACAAACTTCGATCATGCCTTTAACTTATGTAGCCGACAAAGCGATTGCGAGCAACCCAGAAGTTCAGCAAGCTTGGCATGCTTTTAAAGCATCTGTTTATGGCATTGACGCAGCACAATCTGGGTATTTACCGACCCTAGACGCATCAATCAGTGCCGGCTATGAAAAGCGCAACTACGGCGTAGAAGATGAATACAATCGAAATACGGCAGAGTTAACATTACGACAAATGCTCTATGATGGTTTCCAAACATCTAATACAGTTAAACGCTTTGAGCGAATTCAGCTCATTCGCTATTTTGAAATGCTCTCCCAAGCAGAGCAAACCGCCCTGCAAGCAAGCGTTGCCTACCTTGATGTACAGAAGTTCACCACGTTAGTTGAGCTGGCACAAAAAAATCTTCAAGAGCATGAATCGGTTTATCAGCAAATTGAGCAAAGTGTTGGTGCTGGAGTTGCAAGAGCTGCCGATCTTGAACAGATCAGCGGCCGCCTATCACTTGCACAATCAAATGTAATGACTGAATACGCAAATCTCCATGATGTTAGCGCACGCTACTTACGCATAGTCGGCGAACTTCCTCAGCAAGGCACCGTGGCTGCAAAATTAAATGAAGACAGCATCCCCATTTCGATTAATCAAGCTCTTGATATTGCCTATAAAAACAGCCCAAATTTTTATGCATCGCTCTACAATATTGAAGCGCAGCAAGCAAATGCCCAATCGCAGAAATCCGCCTTTCATCCAAAGGTTGATTTATCCGCCCGATATGGCTCCCAAGATCGCGATGAACTTGGTTTTAATCAAACCCGTACCGAAGCCCGGGTTGGGATTGATGTACGTTACAATCTCTATAACGGGGGCCTCGATAGCGCTAATTTAGAACAAGCTTATCAAGAAGTTAATATTGCAAAATACCAGCGAGATCAATCCTGTATCGAAATTCGTCAAAATCTGCAAGTTGCTTATAACAATGTCAAAGTACTTGAAAGTAAATTACCAGCCCTTGACCAGCATCGCCGCTCATCAGACAAAGTAAAAGTTGCCTATAAAGATCAATTTGATATTGGTCAACGCACGTTATTAGATGTGTTGGATGCAGAAAACGAGTCATTCCAGTCAAACCGTTCCTATACAGCAGCACTTTATGAACGCCAAAGTGCCATATTAGCGATGCTAGCAGAAATGGGAAAACTACTTCCGACACTTAATGTAAGCTCAGACAAATTCCCGAAAATCACTGAATTAACAGATGATACTATTGCCCATAATGCCGAGTTTATCTGCCCTAAATACGATGTTGCAGCAACAATCAATCGGCAAGCATTTTTGCAAAAAAAAGCCCAACAAGATAACGCCTATATGAGCATGACTGCGATGCCCAGTTATCTCAATGCACCGACCTTAAATAGCAGTACATTTAGTGATGATGATAATGACGGTGTTGCCAACGAACAAGATGATTGCCCTTCGACCCCAACCTTGACTGAGGTAGATGAAAAAGGCTGCACTAAATACAACAGTAATACTAGTAACGTCGAGATCGGTATTCCGTTCGTGGCTGATTCAAGTGTTGTGCGCCCTGAGTATTTGCAAGAAATCGCACGCCTCGCTGATTTTTTAAAATCACACCCATCTAAAAATGTTGAAATACAAGGGCATGCTTCACTCGAAGGGCCTGCTCTTTACAATAAAAAACTATCAGAAAAACGAGCATTCTCCGTGGCTGAAATTTTAATTCAGCAATACGGTGTTGCCCCTAAACGGGTTAAGTCACTCGGTTATGGAGTAGATAAACCAAGAATTAATGAGATCTCTGTTCGAGCTAACGCCGCTAACCGCCGTATTGAAGCTGTGATCACAGACACAGAAACTGGCAATAGCTTTGTTGCGGCAAGTTATTAATCTGAACTAGTTAAACAATATAAAGTGATATTGGAAGCTATATGGAAATAGATGATGAAATCGGTCATGGTGGTATTTTAGTCGACTGCTTAGCAATTTTATGCCACTACCATGATCGTGAATTTTCCCGCGAAACCTTGCTAAATGGACTTCCTCTTGAGCAAGGTAATCTTACTCCTTCTGGTTTTTCAAGGGCTGCAAAACGCATTGGTTTTAAAACTAAAGTTGTAAATAAACAACTTATTAAAATCAATACGGCATTATTACCCGCTATTTTACTACTAGAAAATAATCAAGCCTGTGTGATCACTGCACTGGATCTGCAATTACACACCGTAGAAGTTATTTACCCTGAACTCAGCGATTCGGCAGTAACCTTACAAATTACAGATCTGAGCAAAAATGCCACTGATATTGTTATTTATACACGTCCTGAATTCACCTTTGATGCCCGCTCGCCAGTGCTGCAAAAACTATCTAAAGACGGCTGGTTTTGGGGCGTGATAAAAGAATGTCGATCCTTGTATAAAGACGTGATTATTTCAGCCATTGCACTAGGCGTACTTTCAATTGCGATGCCATTATTTGTTATGAACGTGTATGATCGAGTGGTACCAAATCAAGCTGTTGAAACACTATGGGTATTAGCCATTGGCGTATTAATCGCGCTGACCGCCGACTTCATTTTAAGGTTAGTACGCAGCTATTTTGTCGAACTCGCAGCAAGTCGTATCGACGTAAAAGTCTCCGCAGTTATTATGGAGCGAGTACTGGGTATGCAGTTAAAAAACCGCCCTACATCGGCGGGCTCATTTGCCAGCAATATCCAGTCATTTGAAGCTGTGCGAGGATTTTTCAGCTCAATCACGCTTATCGCTTTGGTTGATTTACCCTTTGTACTTTTATACCTCACCGTGATTGCTATCATTGGCGTACAGCTTAGTATCCCGATCATTGTCGGAGCACTGTTGCTACTATGCTATGCCTTAGCCGCCCACCGTAAATTAGAAGCGCTATCAGAGCAAACAATGAAAGCCAGTTCAATGCGTAATGCTATTTTAGTAGAGAGTCTCACCAATATCGAGGACGTTAAAAGCTTTCATAGTGAATGTAAAACCCAGGCTGCATGGGAAAAATCAACCATTTATATTGCTCGGGTTAATGCACAGAGCCGGCTGATCTCCGGTTCAATTGCTAACTCAGCCACTTGGCTACAACAATGTGTTGGCGTGATAATTATGATTATTGGGGTGCACTTAGTTATTGCTGGTGATTTAACCCAAGGAGGCTTGATCGCCGCCTATTTATTATCTTCACGCACTATGGGGCCAATCGGTCAATCTGCCGCTGTGTTAGCACAATTTCACCATGCCGCTATTGCCATGCATTCACTCAATGAAATAATGGAAAAAGAAATTGAGCGTCCTGCAGGAAAGCATTGGTTAAGTCACCCCGTTTTACGTGGTGATATAGAGTTTCATGATGTGCACTTTAAATATGCTGATGACAGTAACGAAGCATTATCAGGTGTATCATTTAAAATCAAAGCCGGTGAAAAAGTGGCTATCCTAGGACGTAATGGCTCAGGAAAAAGCACCCTAGAGAAGTTAATCCTAGGGCTGCATGAGCCAAATTCAGGATCAATTTTAATTGATAACACCGATATTCACCAAATAGATCCCGCAGAATTACGCCATAACATTGGTTATGTTCCACAAACTATCTCACTATTTTTTGGCACCCTCAAAGACAACATCACCTTAAGTGCATGGCACGCCAAAGATGAACAAATTATTAGTGCTTGCGAGCGTAGCCAATTATTCGATCTTATAAACTCTCATCCTGATGGCTTTGACCTACAAGTTGGCGAACAAGGTCGCTTACTTTCTGGTGGACAACGCCAAGCTGTGGGAATGGCTCGAGCATTGATCAATGATCCACCCATACTCATTCTCGATGAACCAACCTCAGCACTGGATCATAATAGCGAAGCCAAAATCATCGCCAATTTAAAACAACACAGCCAAGATAAAACCTTACTTGTTGTTACTCACAGAACCTCATTACTTGAGTTAGTCGATCGTATTATCGTAATTGATAATGGCAAAATTATCGCCGACGGTGCAAAAGCCAACGTTATCGCGTCTCTCAATAATCAAGCCGTAGAGCGTGCCTCATGAGTAAAAATAAAATCACTATAGAGCAACGCTCTTTTGAATCTGTCGGTCGTGCCATTGAGACTAGTAAAGGACAAAAGCCATCAATATTTAATAACTTATTTAAAGGCTGGTTATCCCCACCTAATAGCCAAGATTGGGTGGTCGATGCACAATGGGAAAAAATGCAACAGCAACCAGCCAGTGCCAAGTTACTGCTATATTTAATTTGTTTAAGTATGGTGTTGCTGGTTGTTTGGTCTGCATTTGCAAACCTAGATGAAGTTGCTCGTGGTGAAGGCCGAGTGATCCCATCAAATAAATTGCAACTGATCCAATCCTACGATGGCGGCATGGTAGAGCAAATTAATGTCCGCGAAGGGCAAATCGTCAATGCTGGCGATGTATTAATAAAAATAGACCCTACCAGATATATTTCGAACTTTAGAGAAAACCAGTCAAAAGTGTTGTCACTCAGTGCCAAAGTAGCGCGTCTTGAAGCTCAGACTAAAAAACAACCGTTAATTTTTGAGACTAAACTCACTGCTGATGCGCCGGGAGTCGTGATGCACGAACAAGCACTTTACACCAGTAATAACCAAGAGCTTGAACAACAAGTCGCAATTCATAAACGCCAATTAGAACAACGCCGTCAAGATCATATCGAAGCACAAGCAGCCCTGCAACAGCATAGCAATGCCTTACGATTAATAAACCGCGAACTACAAGTAACCCGCCCATTACTACGCTCAGGCGCAGTATCTGATATCGATATTATTCGTTTAGAACGCCAAGCTGTTGATTTAAATGGTGAGATAAACCGCACTAAGGCTGTTATTAATCGTAGCCTTTCTGCTATTAATGAAGCGAAGAATAAAGTAAACGAAGTCGAATTATCTATGATAAACCGTTGGAATAATGAGCTTTCTGAAGCACGGCTGCGCCTAGATGCAATTAAAGAAACCGAATCTGGTTTAGCAGATAAAGTCACCCAAACTGAAATTCGCTCTCCGGTTAATGGCACTGTGCAACGCCTGATGGTCAATACCGTCGGTGGCATTTTACAACCTGGTAGTGATGTACTTGAAATAATACCGCTGGATGACCAACTGATTGTAGAGGCCAAAATCCCTCCGAAAGACATTGCTTTTTTACGTCCGGGACAAGCTGCAATGATCAAATTTAGTGCTTACGATTTTGCGATATACGGCGGACTAAGCGCCGAAGTTATACAAATTAGTGCCGACACGATTACTGATGAGCGAGACAACACGTTTTATTTAGTACAGCTGAAAACGGACAAAAGCCACTTTGCCGAAAACCTAACAATTATTCCAGGAATGACAACTCAGGTAGATATTATTACTGGTAAAAAAACCGTGTTGGAGTACTTGCTTAAACCGGTATTACGAGCAACCTCATTAGCAATGACTGAGCGTTAATTAATATTATTCTTACATTTTTAATATGGAACTATAATGCGCCAAAGTGTCTTTATCACCGAAGCTAAGTTTATTTCACCTCACTGGCAAGCAGCCTACCCTGAATGTGAAATACGACAGCAACAACCACACAATATTACAGCAGATACTATTTTATGGATCTTAGCTGGCAGTCCTGATTGGCTTAGCGTAGTACAAAGGTACAGTAAAAATCGCATTCCAGTGATTGTGATGAGCAAAGAGTTAAACATGGCAGAACTCTGCGCTGCGCTGCAAGTGGGAGCTCGCGGTTATGTTGAAGCATTTGCCAGTAAGGTAATTATAGAGCAAGTGGCAGAAACCGTTATCAGTGGCGGCATCTGGTTACCGGGTCAGTTGCTATCAAATTTAGTCGGCGTGCTCTCAAAGCAGTCAATCAGTTATCAGCATGCTTGTGATCTAACACTATTAACCAAACGCGAACACCAAGTGGTCGATATTGTTGTCACAGGTGCCAGTAATAAAATGGTTGCAAAGCAATTAAACATTACCGAACGTACCGTTAAAGAACATATGAGCTCGATTTTTAACAAGCTCAAAGTTCGTGACCGTATGCAATTGATGCTCGCAGTAAAAGGAAGTTAAAAAATTGAGAATTCAATTTCTAATACTTGTGCATCTTCCGTAATGTTATAAATCAACCGCATTTTTCTACATTAAGAACCAGAGTACAAACGCAATACTATGTCCGTAGATTAGAGTCTACCTTGGGCAGAATACACAACCCTATATTTTATTCTTCCGCGCTTGCTTTTACTTCATCATCAACTGGTTGCGATACTATGCCATCGAATCCTAGCCCTTGTAATGTCACCTGATCTTCGGGGTTATTAACGCCCTCAGCAATGACTTTTATACCAATTGAATGAGCTAGTGCGCACACTCCTCTTAAAAAAGTCTGATTATCTTGGCTGTAACTAATATTGTGTCCGTAAATACTATCAATTTTAATCATTTCAAGACCTAACTCATGAATTTTATCTATTTTAGTGAAAGCTGGCCCGACCCGTTTCAGTGCCACTTTTGCTCCCATACTTTTCACTTGCATACAAAAATCTTTAAAAATAGTCAATTCAGCAACAGCTAAACTTTCACGTATATCAAAACAAATATGCGCTGCTAATTTTGGAAACGCCAATAAATAAGTCAATATCGCAGCAAGCGCGGCATCATCTAATAATGTTTCTTGTGATAATTCCACCGATATAAGTTTTAAATCCTCTCGCGCTTCAAATGTTTGTACCAGATATTTGATCAAGCCCCAGTCTAATCGAGCAAGTAACTTCAATCGCTTTGCCCATTGTAAGTAATAGCCACTACGATAGAGCTCACCATTGAGTAATAAACTTAAGCTCACTTGGTTTTGTAATAACTTACCCGAAAAAGATTTAACCGGATAAAGCAACACATCTAAGTCATTATTATCTAACGCGCGCTCAATCGCCTCACGCCAACTAGCAGCGTCAGAAAATAATTCATTGCGCTGCTTATTATTATTAATTTGAACCTGTATTGTCGGCTCTGCCACGGCGGCTTTTAATAAATTATCGACCCGTTTTAACAATGTAAAACGACTATCTTCACGCTCTATATAACTACAACTGTGTGGGATAGTTAAACCAATATGACTGTATTCTGCCAGTAATACTGCATGTTGTTTAAGTACCTTCGAACTCAGACTTTCGATATCATCAGTGTCATTTACCAATACCGCAAAATCGCTATGAGACATACGGGCAATATGACTTGCTGAAAAACGATCTTCATTGGCTTCTAAAAAAGCGACCAATGTTTGTGTAAAGCGGCGTAAAAAAGCCACCATCTCAACACGATTGATTTGCTCACTGATCAGGTCAAGATTGACAATACGAAATAAAAATAACGCGCCATGAGCATGTTCTTTTGATTGCTCCAATTGTGCTTCTAAAGTGGCACAAAAATACTCTCGATTCGCCAAGCCAGTTAATTCATCGTGCTGGCTTTTAAAACGAAACTCCTCTAAGCGTTTATTATCTTCTTTAATAATACGACTAAAGCGCGTTGACAGAAGATTCATCGAACTAACTAACCGAGCAAATTCATACGTTTTTGGTACTTTAGATTTAATAAAACGTTTATCACCTAGCGCATTTGCTTGCTGCACAACATCATCTAACGGGCGTAAAATTCGACTTAAAAAATGAGCACTCGCTATACATGCGGTAATCGCCACCATAAAAAAACTCCAGAATAATCGAATCGCGCTCTCCCATAGCGCTTGCTCTGTGTATTGACTATGACTCTCTACATATAAAGTACCAAACTGCTGCCAGCCATCGCTCACTTGCGCAACGCCTGGCATCACATGTAATTGATAAAGATGATGAAACCAAAGTGGCGCCGATGTATCAAATTCACCACTAAATACTCGTTTTACGATCGGTTCACCTTGCGGGTCCTGCAATTCAATACGTTGGTAGTGCCCTGTATCAAAAGTAGCAGAAATAAGTAGCTCTAATTCAACATGATCTTTATGCAGCTGACTGAGCATTAAAGCCAAGCCATTAGCATTATCAATATTTTTTAAATACAACTGAGAAGAAAAATACTGTTTAGCCGAATACGTACTAATGAGCACACTACTGACGAAACCAATAATTATGACCACTAAAATAGCCAACCACAGTTCTTGGCGTAAAGTGATCTTACTTTCACGTTTAAATAAGGACATAAATGACATCACCAGATAATTCCTTCTTGTTGTGTTTGTTCAATAATTCGTCGCCAGCGAGATAACCTAGCAGTTGGATTGGCAACACTTTGGGTTGAGTTGTTCGCCCACAAGCCTTGGCTGTTAAAACTAAAAACGGGGCTTAGATCGGTGCGTTTAGCGGCAGGCAGTACTTTTGTTATTAAACTATCTAATATCAGCGGTTGTGCATTAGGAGTAACAAAATACCCCAACACCATATGCGCCTGAGTTTGTTTTGAGTTAGGACCGCCGATCTGTGCTTTAACGTAGATCAAACGTAACTTATCATCTTCAATGCCTAGTACTCGCAGACTAATATATTTAGCAATCGCATAATCTTCGCAGTCACCAAGGCCTTTGCCTAATGTTTCAAGTGGCGTTGCCCAGTAATCATTTTGCTGCCATAGCTCAATATCAGTACGATAGCGTAAGTTGCGAGCAAAAAAATCATTTACGATTAAGATTTTTTGTTGCTCAGTTTGATTCTGTGACTGAACCAACATCGTTTGCCAATTACGTGCTACCGCTACGCGCGTTGGTCCAAATTGCAGGTTCATTTTTTCTAAAAAGACATTAAACTGGATGGGGAGACGATCGGCAAAAACCACACTGGTAACTAATATAAACAATAGCGCAAAATGCAGTAACGGGCAGTTACTAAACTTTCGCAAAAGCATGCAGCAAAAGTGTAAAACTCTCACTGACGCGACCATAAGTATATTAATAAAAACCGAGTTATTTTTTTACGTGCCACAAGCTTTATTCAATAAAAAACATTAAATAAAGCATAGCACTGAAGTATTCACTGTGAGATATTTTAGCGTGTCTTTTGTTAGTTACTAACATAACTAACAACTAATTTATTAGATCAAGCGTTTTAGTAATAAGTTACTTTTTTAACTTCGCGTGGTTTAATTTCACCTATGTATAAGTCATGCACCCGCTTCATATCAAGTTGTAACTCTGTGGCATAGGTATCACCTACGGCATAGGTTTTAATTACTTGTGCGCCTTTAATAATCCCTTGTACTTGCCCTTGCAAGTGATCGTTTTGTGCAATACTGCCTTGCACTGTGGTGCCTGCGGTAATTTTTTGCCCATATACTTGCTCTGCCAGCTCACGATACGCTTCTAGTTTTGATGCTTTAATCGCCATTAATGAGCGTTGTGATTGGTTATCACCCGGTTGCGCACTGATCGGCGCATAACCCACGGCTTTTAGAATTGGGTAGTTATCTGGCTCAATATACTTATATTCCACATGTTTATCAAAAATACTGCTACAGCCAGCTAGACCTAAGCTTGCTAATATACAAATTGAAATCACAATACGCATGGCTTCTCTCACGCTTTAAAAGAATCATTAATAACTAAATCAATGCACGATCAATGCCATAATTAACTGCTATGACGGTTTTAAAGCAACCTTGCAAAACAATTGGTACAGTCCTTGCTCTGTCACTGTTAATAGCAAATGTATATTCATGGGGTTAGGGTAATGAAGCGAATTTTATCAATGGTAGTAATCGCCAGCAGTTGGCTAAGTATTAGTCTATTTTCCTCCCATACAGTTGCCCAATGGTATGAATCAACCGGCCATGCAAGCATTAAAAATGATGATATAAGTGCGGCAAAATCGGCGGCAATAAAAGATGCTATCACCCAAGCTTTAGTGTTCTCAGGGGCACGCGTCAGCTCAATGCAAACCTTAGTAGATGGGGTGTTAACCCAAGATCAACTAAAAATAAACAGCCATGGCGAAATTCAAAAGATAGAGATGATCAGCGAAGATCGTAAAGCCGATCAATTTGCAATTACTTTGCGCTTGGATATCTTCCCTCAACAAGAACACTGCCCTGCGAACCAATTTACTAAATTTGTTGCGATCACCCAAACACAATTAAATAATCGCGAACAAGCGAAGATGGGTCAAATATTTGACATTAATAAAGCCACCAGCGAAGCACTCTACAAAACGTTAAATCAATCGGCTATGAATGCTAAACCAACGGCTTATTTTAATTTTCCGATCCGCGTTGGCGAATTTTTTAATCAACAATACGATTACAGTAATGCCCTATTAGAAGAAATATCGAGCCGCAGTAATTCTCAGTATGTATTGTTAAGTCAAATTGTTGATATCTCAAATGGCGATAAACTCAATAACAGTTATGCTTTTTGGCAGGACGAAACCTACCAACGTTCATATAAAATAGATTTTGCCTTGTTTGATGGCACCACTTACGAGCGAATGTGGCAAAAAAGTTATCGCAGTCAAGCTATCTGGCCATTTGAAAAAACTGCAATTATTGACGTGTTTAGTGATAAATTTTGGAGTTCAGATTACGGCCAAAATATAGCCGACATAAACCAAACCGTTAGTTACGACTTACAAGCCGCAATGGCTTGCCTTGAAACCCAAGGTAAAATATTACATATAGAAAACAATAAGCTAATTATTAATTTAGGCAAAGCTCATGGTATTGAAAAAGGCCAACGCTTAAATATTGCACATCATAACTATTTAACGGATGCAGCGGGAAATAAAATGCCACACCTGATCACCACGCTCAATCAAATACAAGTTGAGCAGGTATATCAACAAAGTGCGGTTGCCGTCAGTATTGACCAACAACCACTGCCTAATATTCAAATAAATGATGTAGTAGAACTGACTAATTTAGAGCCTTAGTTAATTGTTGGTGTAAGCTTGGGTGCTCAATAAGCCAATTAGCAAGTAATTCAATGCCCGCTAAATGCGGGTAATGTTTACGACAGGCCAAAACCACACTTCGCTGTTGAGTTGGGAAGATTGGCAAGTAGCTAATACCTGCACGCTCTTTGCACGCAAGCTTAGGCACAAAGGTTACCCCATCATCCATAGCCACCAATGCTAATAAGGTTTCTAAGCTATTACCTCGGTACTCATTGGACACATCAACCCCAGCGGCAAAACAAAATTGCTGGGCTTGATCTTTAAAACAATGACCATCGCTGAGCATCAATAAACTGCACTCTTGTAGCTCATCTAACGCTATTTTACTGCGTTTTGATAAACTATTTTGCGCTGACATAGCAACCAAAAAGTCTTCTTTATACAATTTAACTGTATGATAAAGTTTAAGTTCAGGCACATCTGCTAATATAGCAATATCTAACTCACCGTTATCCAGTGCGCTTAATATAGTCGCGGTTTGCATCTCAACAAAAGCAAATTGGCTATCAGCAAACGCTTCTTTCATCGAGGTGAGTAAGGTGGGTAATAAATACGGTGCAATCGTTGGAATAATGCCTATTCTTACTTTACCTTGTAGTGGCGACGATGACGTTGCTGCTAGCTCTTTTAATATTTGGGTTTGCTCTAAGATCACTTTGATCTGTGTCAACAAACGTTCACCTTGAGCCGTTAAAGTAACCTGCTTAGTAGAGCGGTCAAATAAAGTAACACCCAGCTCTTGTTCAAGTTTTTTAACCTGTCCACTGAGAGTGGGTTGACTGACAAAACATGCATCGGCGGCTTTACGAAAATGCTTAAAGTGCGCAATCGCTTTTACGTATTCAAGATCTTTTAAATTCACTGCAAACTCACAATTAATCGGTAATACCTATCATACTAATATAAACAAACGATTGGAGCTATTATAACTTTCACGACATAATGGCTATCAACAAATCAAGAGGAACTAAAAAACATGTTAAAGAATATTGAAGGTCAAACAATTCCACAGGTTACATTTGCAACACGTCAAAATGACGAATGGAAATCAGTAACTACCGATGACATTTTTAAAGGTAAAACAGTGGTTGTGTTTTCACTACCCGGTGCATTTACACCAACCTGTTCATCAACTCACTTACCACGCTACAACGAATTAGCTGGTGTACTTAAACAAAACGGCGTTGACGACATTGTGTGTTTATCAGTAAACGATACCTTTGTAATGAATGCATGGGCTGAGCATCAAGAAGCACAAAACATTACCTTATTACCAGACGGTAACGGCGAATTCACTGACGGCATGGGCATGTTAGTTGATAAAAACGATTTAGGTTTTGGCAAACGCAGCTGGAGATACTCTATGCTGGTTAAAGATGGCGTAATTGAAAAAATGTTCATCGAACCAGATTTACCTGGCGACCCGTTTGAAGTATCAGATGCAGACACTATGCTTGATTACATCAACCCTAAACAAGTTAAACCAGAGCCGGTGAGCATTTTCACTAAACCTGGCTGCCCTTTCTGTAAAAAAGCGAAAGCATTATTAACAGAGAAAGGCCTAGTATACGAAGAGATCACTATGGGTGCCGGCGCATCACTGACTAGCCTAAAAGCTATTTCAGGCCGTGAGACCGTACCACAAGTATTTATCGGCGGTAAGCACATTGGTGGCTCTGACGATTTAGAAAAATACTTTGCTTAATTAAGTAATACCTTAAGCAAATAATAAGGGGCAGCAATGCCCCTATCCATACCCTTTTTAAATACCCATTTTAAATACCTATTTTATTAACTAATTTAAAAACCAGTTTTTTAATAAAATTGGTATTGAGGACATCACCATGAAAGAACTAAACACAGACGTTGTTGTAATAGGTGCTGGCACCGCAGGTTTAAGCGCTTACCGCAATGCAAAACAACACACGTCTAACGTATTAATGATTGAAGCAGGCCCATACGGTACAACCTGTGCGCGTGTTGGCTGTATGCCAAGTAAATTACTTATTGCCGCCGCAGAAGCCGCCCATGCAATTGAAGCCGCGCCAGCCTTTGGTGTGCACAGCTCAAAACCAAGCATAAACGGTGTTGAAGTAATGGCACGCGTGCGCAATGAGCGTGACCGCTTCGTAGGTTTTGTAGTAGAAGCCGTCGATGACATTCCAAGCGATGATAAAATAGTAGGCTACGCAAAATTTTTAGATGCCAATCGCGTACAGATTGACGACCATACAATTATTACCGCTAAGCGCTTTGTAATTGCTACCGGCTCTCGCCCTTCATACCCTGGGGTATTTAATAACTTTGGCGACAGACTGATCATTAACGATGACGTTTTCGATTGGCAAGACTTGCCAGAGTCAGTTGCTGTATTTGGCCCTGGTGTTATTGGCCTCGAAATTGGCCAAGCGCTACACCGCTTAGGTGTTAAGGTAAAACTATTTGGTGTGGGTGGCGCGATTGGCCCAATTACCGACCCAGTTATAAAAGACTACGCAAATACTGTATTTGCTGAAGAATTTTTTGTCGATACCGATTCAAACGTATCCGATATGAAACAAATAGGCGATAAAGCGCAGCTTACCTATGTAGACAAAAACGGCAACAAACAAACCGAGCAATTTGATTACGTACTTGCCGCGACGGGCCGCGTACCAAACACCGACAAACTCGGTCTTGAAAACACTGGCATTGAGCTTGATGAACGTGGCGTACCAATCGCTGATAAACACACAATGCAATGTGGCGACTCCAATATATTTATCGCCGGAGATGCCAGTAACATGATCCCACTACTGCATGAAGCGAGCGACCAAGGCTCCATCGCAGGGCAAAACGCGGGGCGTTTCCCTGATGTACGTATTGGCCTGCGCCGAGCGCCAATTGCAGCCGTTTTCAGCGACCCACAAATTGCTATGGTCGGTGAAACGTACAAGCAAATAACGGCTCGTTATGGTGAGTGTGGTTGTTTTGAAATTGGCGAGGTCAGCTTTGAAAACCAAGGCCGCAGCCGCGTAATGTTGAAAAACAAAGGTCATATGCGTTTATACGCAGAGCAAGGCACAGGCTTATTTTTAGGTGCTGAGTTTATTGGCCCACAAGCTGAGCATATCGCCCACCTACTGGCATGGGCTGTACAAAACAAAATGACTGTACCACAAATGCTCGACATGCCATTTTATCACCCAGTGATAGAAGAAGGCCTACGTACCGCACTGCGTGATTTAAACGCTAAGCTGAAATTTGGCCCAGATATCATTAACCAATGTATGGAATGTGGCCCTGGAGCATAAATAATAAAAAGCCAGTTAATTTAATTAATTGGCTTTATTACATATGATAAACTGCCAAATTATTAATTTTTTACAAGGAATGATTACATGGAAACTGACTTTTCTACTTTTGAAGAAGCGTTATATTTAGATAGTAAAAAAGCATTCAAGCAAATTTTAGCTGACTTGGGTGATGATATTTATGTAATCGGTTTTTATCACTCTGGTAGCTGTTCATTTTTACCTATGTTCAATACTCATACTGATTTTCAAAGCACATTTGAAGACGAATATGACTGCGAAGAAGATGACCGTTTACTCGCTAAATGGAACGTCAGTGACTTTCCATCATTAGAAGATTACTCAGAATATTTTGAACACAGTAGTGAAATTCTACAAACACTCGACAATGACGATAGCTATGAAATAGTCAGTGATGAAGAAATCCAAAAATATTGGCAAGCATGGTTATCAACCTTAGAGCGCGTGTTAACTCGCTTAGATAACGAAGGTATATTTTCAGAAGGTGTAGAGCGAAACTCAATCACGCTTGCCATACTCGCTTACGATGAAACTGAAGATGAGCAATTTTCACGCATTAAACGCATGAATCCGCCCGCTGTTTTAGCAACTATTGAAACCGATTTTGAAACAATGATTGCCAGCCGTAACGAAGCAGAGCAATTAGCGATGGCAGAATTTGAGCGTATGTTACAAGAGCGTTAGTTTTTAATAAATAGCTCTATATTGGCGCATAGTAAGTAATTGAGTAAAGACGAATTCAGCTATGGCTGCATTTCAATAAAATACATTAAAGCGAGCCTTTTTATAGGCTCGCCAAGTAGCTAAAAGGAATTTTATATGTGGTTTGAAAAACTGACAGGCTTTAGTGAAGAATCCCCGTTACAAGTGCATAAAAATTTATCAGTTAACGGTAATATTTTAAAATCTCATATTAATGCAAAGGAATATCATTGCGGCTTATTAGAAACACCATCATTAGCCGAATTAAGAAATCGCGTTAATTATAATAAAGCGCTAGATACAAAAAACTCTATTCGTGAAATCGTTGCGAATGTTCAAGACCTTCATACTGATAAGAACAATGTCGGCGCATTATTCCAGGTTGCCTCCCAATTCAACCTCTTAGAAATGGTTTCTCCTGATGTTACACCTGAGCACGGTGTCGATGGCTATGAGTATGATCGTACTCAAGGACCTGCTTGCGCTATAGCTGCAGGTGCCGGAACTATTTATCGAAACTATTTTGCAAACGTAAATGGTGAAATTGGTCAAACGGCTAATAATCAGATCGATTGCCTGAGTGACATTGGTGCCGCATTAGGAAATAAAAATAACCGTCTTTGGCAAATGAAAAATGGTTATGCTTTGGCATCTGAAGAAGGTTTAATAGAAATAAATGAAAAAATTAACTCTGCGACTAAATCTGAACTCGACAAATTAAAAGCTTTGTTACGCATTGGCATCCAATGGGATACAGAGGTGACACTAAATGATCTAAAGCAAACAGTCAGCCAAGTTTATTGTTCAGCGCTTCCTGTCGCATATTCACAAATACCTCCAACGTTATGGGCTAATTTTGCCAAACTGATATTAGAGGCTTGTTACGAAGCAACAATATGCTCTGCTATTTTGAACTATCAAAAAACTGGAAACAATAAAGTATACCTAACACTTATTGGTGGTGGCGTATTTGGTAATGATAGACAATGGATTTTACAAGCCATTGAGCGCGCCTTGAAACTATACGAGTACGCAGACCTTGATATATTTATTGTAAGTTACGGCTCTTGTGATCCTTATGTTCAAAAATTCATAGATAATTTTTCAAAAAATAAATGATAACTACAATAAAAAGCTAGCGTCATTAATAACGAAACCTTACCAACATAAGCTTTAAGAGCGTTGGTAAGGCGCTAGCCTTTTAATTGTTAATCCAATGGCTTTTTATTTCATTAAGGCTTGCTTAGTAACAACTTTATCACCATGACTTGGCGGCGTTGAGGTAACAATAAAACCAGCTCGTCCGCAGCGTAGTTGCATAACTGATGCACTAACCCCGCTGGCACTGTAGGCCTTGTTGCGGGTTTTATATCGCTAACAAAGTCGCCTGCCCATTAAGTACAAAAAAGAACGGCTCTGCAAACTCATGCTTATGCGACTGCTCCCCGTCGGCACTCGCTCTTGGATCACATTCAATGCAGTACTCTTCACCAAATGCCAACCATCACAATTATCACCCTTATGCCCCCAGTTATAATGTTCAGCGTTATCGACTGAAATAGGCATTGCCATATCTTCGCTATCCCTTAAAAGCTACTGCACAACAAAGTAAAACATCACCGTTTAAAATAGTAGTCAATTTAATTTATACAAGGAAACCACACTTATTCGCGCATAAAAGTGTGAAAAAAACACACTTATTAGCGCATAAAAGTGTAAAAACTTGCATTTATTCGCGCAATAAAGTGTAATTAATCATCTAGTGAGTAATACGAGACCTGCCATGCAACGATTAATTTTAGAAAAGTTATTAGATTGGAAATCTAAGCCAGCACGAAAACCCTTATTAATTGATGGCGCTCGCCAAACAGGTAAAACTTATTTATTACAAACTCTATTAGGCAGTACCTTTGCAAACGTGATTCGAATCGATTTTTTAGAGTCCCCGCAAATGAGTGAAGCATTCGCAGATTCGTTATCCCCCGAAAACGTACTATCTAATATAGAGCTACTTACAGGAAAAACGTTTGACCCTAATACAGATCTACTGATCCTTGATGAAATAGGCGAATGCCCTAAAGCAGTCACGTCCCTCAAATACTTTGCTGAACAAGCGCCGCACATGCATATTGCCGCCAGTGGTTCTAATATCGGTTTATTAAACTCCTTTCCTGTAGGTAAAGTGGAGCAACATAATCTGCGCCCTCTCACATTTCGTGAGTTTCTGATCGCCTCGAAAGAAACCGCTCTAATTAAGGCATTTGCAGCACAAACAAACTCAAGTGCAGCACATAGTAAATTATTCTCAAAACTCACTGATTATTACTTTACGGGTGGTATGCCAGAGGCTGTAAGTACATGGTTCGATTTATCTGATCACAGTATCATTGACCGCGTTCAAGCTGTAACAGACATTCATAAAAATTTAGTACTGGGCTATCAACGAGACTTCGGCAAATACTCAGGAAAAGTAGATGCAGGTTTAATCGAGGCTGTATTTAATAATGTTCCAGCACAGCTATCATCAGTGATGGATGAATCGGTTAATCGCTTTAAATTTAAAGGGATGCACGATAAAAAATCTCGCTATAGTGATTTTGAAAGCGCTATTTCTTGGTTAAATAAGTGCCGCTTGATACTCAAAAACCACCCTATTGATGGCACACCTAAAAGCCCACTAGCAGCATATAAAAAAGATAATATAGTTAAATTATTTCTTTTTGATGTGGGCTTATTAAATCATATGCTAAACATTGGGTATAAAGAAATAAAACAACAAGGCTATGAATACAAAGGCTTTGTGGCCGAAAACTTTGTACAACAAGAGCTCGCTGCGCAAGGTATTGACCCAACATATTCATGGGGAGATGCAAGAGCGGAGATCGAATTTGTGGTCTCTGATGACGAAGGCAACATACTGCCTATCGAAGTAAAAAGTGGTAAACGCACCAAAGCAAAATCACTACAATCGTACATAAATAAATGCCAGCCCATCAAAACAATTAAACTCACAGGCACGCAAGGCTCATCACCACTGGAAAAGGAGTATATTGTCCTCCCGCTCTACTACAGTGAATATGCAGTAAGCAAACACCTGAGGCTGATGAATTGATAAAAGATAGACCTATCAGATTGCACACCAATTTAAACATCGTTGAGAAAACTGGCGGGTGCTTACAAAGTGATCTGCTCCAGCCAGACTGGACACTTCATTAAGCGACATTTTTATTTTCAAAGTTAACTGGACTTAGATACCCGAGAGCACTGTGCCTTCTTGTCCGATTATAATCAACCTCGATGTATTCAAAGAGCGTTTGACGCATCTCGTCTCGCGTCATGATCGGCTCATATTGGATCGCTTCAACCTTCATTGAATGGAAGAAGCTCTCAACACAAGCATTATCCCAGCAGTTTCCTTTCCTACTCATACTTTGCTTTAGATTATAAGCGGTTATGATGTCTCGATAATCTTTTGAGCAGTACTGACTACCTCGGTCACTATGAACGATCACCTGCTCAGGGAACCCACGACGGAACAAGGCCATTGATAATGCATCGCAGACCAGTGTTGCGGTCATTCTGGTATCCATAGACCAGCCGACTACTTGCCTTGAATAAAGGTCAATAATTACCGCCAAATACAGCCAGCCTTCACTTGTCGCAACATAGGTGATGTCTCCCGCCCACTTTTGATTCGGAGCCTCCGCGTTAAAATCCTGAGCCAGCAGGTTCGGAGCAACTGGCATTTTATGTTTGCTATCCGTAGTGCACCTAAACTTACGTGCCGCTTTCGGCGTTAAATCCTGACGCTTCATACTAGCGGCAATGGTTTTAACATTACGGCTATCACCGTTCTCTGCCAGCTCTTTCTGGATGCGCCTTGAACCATCACGGCCTTTGCTGTTGTCAAAAGCCTTTTTGACCTTCGTATCAAGCTCTTGGCGAGTTACCTCGCGCTGAGTGGCCTTGTGGCGATGCTTAATCCAGTAATAAAACCCACTTCGTGAAACCCCGAACACCTTAGCCATGCGGACAGCACTGAAGCACAGCAGGTGTTCGAGCATAAATTCGTAGCTATCTACTTTAGATTTTTCGCGAAGTAGGTGGCGGCCTTTTTTACGATATCTAGCTCTTCAGCTTGCTCAGCCAATTGCCTTTTGAGCTTTGCGACTTCAGCGGCTAGATCTTTTTCCCGCTGACTGGTGCTAGTATCTTTCTTGGCTGCTTTACGCCAACCGTAGATCTGGGATTCGTGTAACGAGAGATGCTGCGCTGCCGTAGCTACTCCCAGCTTTTCTGCTAGTTTCAGTGCTTCTGCTTTAAATTCAGCAGAATGGAGAATACGTTTTTTCTTGTTTGTCATGGTTCACCTCATTAGTGATTGTACTCACTTAATTAGGTGTCCAAAACTGGTGGTGCGGATCACGCGCTTACTGTGCCAGCCGTTCTATTCATCGGCGCGATGATGGATCAAGAGGTTCGTCTTGGTCTATCCTCTTCTGATTTGGTATTACTTGTCACCACTTTAATGGTGTGCAAGGTAACATTCAGTAGTGGCCGAACCAATGTATTGCATGGCGCAACGCATTTGGTTCTGTTTGTGGTTTATCTTTTCCTGATGTTTGAGCATGCTTAGTCGATAACTTCAAATTCAATAAACCGCAGCCAATAAAAAGCCCGAGTTTAAACGCTCGGGCTTTTTATTGGCTGCAAGGCTTACGGTCAAATACGCTCTACACATTCACGAGCAATTACCAGCTCTTCATTGGTTGGGTTTATATTCATGGTAGATGTCATCAATATATTTTCTAATTCACTTTCGCCTATGCCTTTTGGGTTTATTCGGACGGTTGATTCAACCGATTTACTTGTAACAACATTTTCCAAGGTAATAAAGGTAGTATGATCATCAATATCCCTAATATGGTAAAAAAGTCTGGCACTTCATTGAATAAAGTAACACCAAATAAGGTGACAAATACCAGTCCTGAGTTCTCTGCTAGGGCAATAGAATTAGCAGGTGCTCGTTGATACGAAGCAACAGCTAATCCGTTGTAAGTAAGAACCAAAGTTGCACTTGCCAAAATGAACAGCAGATTCGTGGTCGAAAGAGGCACCCAATGGAATATAGCTAGGCAGCCAGAGATCGGTAGTGAAAGTAATGATGTCCAAAAAAGCGTGCTGACAACAGTTTGCTCCGTTGGTAATTTTTTCGCGGTAAGGTTGAACAAGGCAATTGTAAATGTAGTAACAAGGGCGAAGACTACCGCCAATTCAAATTCTGATGGTCTTAAAACCACAATCACTCCTGAAAACCCTATAAGAGATAATACACTGCTCTTAATCGTTAGTTTCTCTTGGAGAAGTAAAATCGATAATGGAAGCATCATTAGTGGCGCAGCATGAAAAATCGCATTAGCCGTAGCTAAAGTTAAGTGAGTGATTGCAATTACCATGCAACCACTGCCTATTATAATTAGATGTGCCCTAAATAGATTGAGTTTAGCGCTATACAGTTTTCGCTTTTGCTTGGACTGCTTTAACCATAAAGGATAAATAACTAAAGTAGAAAATAATTGCCGTATAAAAATGTATTGAAAGGCTGATACCTCCCCATTAAGTAACTTAACTGCGACATCAGATAGTGAAGCAGCAAGATTACCTAATATGAGAAAGATAATCGCGAGGTTTACCACAGGAAAAGACACTGTTATTTTTCCAACTTCATATCGATATGTGGGATGTCATCCTCCAAATACATTACAGAAGTCGGCATAAATCCATGGTTTTGGTAGAATTCTGATAGGTGTTCTTGAGCGCCAATTTCGATTGACTCTCTGGGCCACAACTTGTCACATGCACATAGAGCCTCTTGTACCAGTTGATGCCCTATGCCCCCTCCACGAGAATTTTTTGAAATAGCAACACGACCAATACTGACGGATGGATAACTAACCCCCTTTGACATTAAGCGTGCGCAGGCCATTAACTTGCCACCTTGATAACCCAGTAAGTGGTAAACACCTTCTTGGTGATCTTTACCATCCAACTCAGGATAGGGACATTCTTGCTCGACAACAAACACGTCAACTCTGAGTTTTAGCAGTTGATATAGTTGCATTGTTGTTAATTGGGGAAACGGATGGAGTTGCCAAGTAATCATTTTAATTCAGCCTTACACATATTGATATCCGAAATGTAGCAAGGTGAATAAGTCTAGACATTAACAATTGTTAAGTTGGATTGCGTTTTTTGATACGACTCAGGCTGATCGGTGTAATGCCAAGATAAGCTGCAATTTGATAATCGGTGAGGCGCTCTAACAAGTTAGGATAACTGTTACAGAACTGTTGATAGCGTTCTTCTGGAGTATAAAGCAACATAAAACGTTCTTTGTTTTCTTTATACATCAGTTGTATTTCCAATAGCTTGAGATAAATACTATATTTATTCTTACGCCATGTTCTTAATGTTTCGATAGGGAGAGACATAATCGAGCAAGAGGTAAGTGATTCAAGTTGGTATGGTGATGGCGTTTGGTTAACTAGGCTTTCAAAACCAATGATCCAGTCATTTTCCCAATAAAACTGTTTGCTAAACTCTTTGCCCTTGTCAGTAAAATAAACAGCGTGACATATTCCTTCTAATAGAAAGAAAATCTCTTTTGCAACTTCCCCTTGATGGAAAAAAATATGCCGACTAGGCAAAGAACAAAGCTTTGCAGATTGCTTTAGCTGTTCTACTTCGTGTCGAGTAAAGTCATTTTTTTGTAACTGCTCTAGGAAAGCGTCAAGCATAATTGGTTGTACCTAAGTATTTATCTATAACCAAACATTAACTGAATATTTAAGCACACAATAAATTCGCCAAAAAACAATTAAAGCGGAGGTGTTCAGGTGATGATAACCTACATCAAATTAGCATTCTACGTGCCATTTTATACCCCTAGGTTCCTTATTTGTAGCTGTGAATGACTTACAAGCAAGAATCGTAATTAATAAGACAAGAAAATTTCGCATATTTACCTGTAGGTATCATTTATCAGCAAGACTTTGCAAGGTAGCATACCCTGTGAGTTTACTATCTACTAGTGTCTGCTTGTCGTTCAAAGCCGATCTTTAGAGTAATTGCGTTAGCTTGTTTCGGGGCAGAAACGAGTTACGCTTGAAGGTCCGCTCATGGCGAAAGCAAACTGGATGTAATTTGGGTACTTTAATAAAAGGACAGCGCTAAATTTTTTATATTTCAATTTACGATGCTATAAATGTGCTATAAAAAATAAGTGGAAGAAAAAACCATGTAACTCATTGATTTTATTGGTAGCCCCTACAGGAATCGAACCTGTAACTGCCCCTTAGGAGGGGGCCGTTATATCCATTTAACTAAGAGGCCATTCTGATAGCTGATAGCTGATAGCTGATAGCTGATAGCTGATA